>JANNAJ010000486.1:0-8934 GCA_031384285.1 Verrucomicrobiota bacterium | reverse complement strand
TGAGGCCTTGGGGCCGGTTTCGAACAGGCCGGCGCAGTGCATCGCACACGCCAGCGTGGCCATCACCCAGAGCGACATCACCACCGCCGCAATGAAGCGGAAGGACGGCTGAAATCTCTGTAGAATTGTCCACATACAAACTGACTGCTGCCCCAAGCTGGGCCACGGGTCCAACCGCGTCTCACCGTCCCTTGTCCGGAACCGGGCATCATTTGCGCGGCTCAATTTCCGCCGACAGGGCGGGGTCCAAAATGAGTGACTCGTCCATGGGACTATGCCGGCAATCACCACAATAGGGTGATAGCACCCGGGCACCATGAGGTGTTGTACGTACGGCGCACGGCTTGACGGGGCCACCCATGGCGATGAGCGTGGCATCCGCCGATGCGGGTAGCCGGGTGTCTTTCGAAGACAAAGCTGCCGCGCGGTAGGCCTGAAGCCCGGCATGGCATCGCAGAGGGTCACGCCGGACAACCAGCGTACCTCAGCGTGATAAGATCGAAGCACCGATGAAGACCGACCCCTTTTGCGACCTGAAAGGGTTGGCTCTTTTTTGCGGGCAGGTTCCTGACCCTGGCCTTTGCGTCGCGGGTGTAACTTTAGACGGCCTCAACCGTTAGCCTGGGTGAAATGAGTACGCCACGCGCTTTGACCGACGATCGTCACGCTCCGCAGGAAAACCTTCGGCACGTGCTTCAGGAGAACATAACCGTCTTCCGGGCATTTGCCCAAAGCCGCCTGGGCGACGCCGAGATCGCTGCGGACGTAGTTCAGGACGCGTTGCTCAAGGCGCTGCGGGCGGAAGCCGGATTGACGGACGACGCCCACCTCGTCGCGTGGTTCTACCGCATCCTGCGAAACGCCATCACCGACCTCCATCGGCGACGAGCCAGCCAGGCGGCGGCTCTGGAGAGGCTTGCGCTTGAACCTGACGACGCCCAGGACGGCGAGGCACACCAGCTCATCTGCGGCTGCCTGATGCGGCTGTTGCCGACGTTGAAGCCGGAGTATGCGGAGGTCTTGCGCCGGCTCGACCTGGAGGAGCACGACGGCGCGGCCGTCGCCCACAGCCTCGGAATCACCGCGGGCAACCTGAAAGTGCGCCTGCACCGTGCGCGGCAGCAACTGAAGGAACGGCTCGTCGAGAACTGCCGGCTCTGCGCCACGCACGGGTGCCTGGACTGCCAATGCGAAAGCCAACCGTGACAAACCCAAGGAGAACATGAAAACCGACCCCATTTGCGGGATGAAGGTGGACGAAGCGACCGCGCTCTCCGTCGAGCGCGGCGGCAAGACGCACTTTTTCTGCAGCGATCGCTGCCGGCAGACGTTCCTGGACCAGCCGGAGCCGAAACCGACCCTGACGCCGGCACCGGCCGCTCCGGTGAAAGACTGTTGCGGCGGCAAACCGGATCACGCAGGGCACGGGCAGCATACCCATGCTCCTGCACCAACCGGACCGGCCTGCGGTGGCGGCGCGTCGAAGGCCGACGCCCGGCCCAAGGAGCCTTCCTGCTGCGATAGCCATGACGCGACTCAAGCGGTGAGGCCCTCCGCGGCGGCCAAGTATTTCTGTCCGATGTGTCCCGGCGTGGAGTCCGATCAGCCCGGCGACTGTCCGAAGTGCGGCATGGCCCTGGAGCGCAATCCCGCTTGGAAGCCCGCCGGCAAGGTCATCTACACTTGCCCGATGCACCCGGAGATCGAGCAGGACCATCCGGGCGATTGCCCCAAGTGCGGCATGGCGCTCGAACCGAAGACGGTCAGCGCCGCCGATGCGGAGGAGGACAACGCCGAACTCCGCGACATGACGCGGCGGTTTTGGATCGGCGCAGCCCTCACGCTCCCGGTCTTCGTCGTCGCGATGGCCCATGTGTTTCCGGCGCTCGCGCACCAGAGCTGGCTCGACAGCGACGCGTCGCGCTGGATGCAGTTCGCGCTCTCCACCCCGGTGGTGCTGTGGGCGGGCTGGCCGTTCTTCCGGCGGGGCTGGCGCTCGCTCGTCACCGTGCAGTTCAACATGTGGACACTGATCATGCTCGGCGTCGGGGCGGCGTTCCTGTTCAGCACGGTGGCGATGCTCGCGCCCGGTGTCTTTCCTGATTCCATGCGGATGCACGGCAAGGCCGGCATCTATTTCGAGGCGGCGGCAGTCATCGTGGTGCTGGTGCTGCTGGGTCAGATGCTCGAACTCCGCGCCCGCAGCCGCACCGGAAGCGCCATCAAGGCGTTGCTCAACTTGGCCCCGCCCACCGCGCGGCAGGTCGCACCGGATGGCGACCACGAAGTTCCGCTCGACCAGGTGAAGGTCGGTGATTGGTTGCGCGTGCGGCCCGGCGACAAGGTGCCCGTGGACGGCGCGCTCACCGAAGGCCATTCCAGCGTGGATGAGTCCATGATCACCGGCGAACCGTTGCCGGTGGAGAAGAACGCCGGTGACAAGGTCACGGGCGGCACAGTGAACGGCACGGGCGGCTTCGTGATGCGCGCGGAACGGGTCGGGAGCGACACATTGCTCGCCCAGATCGTGAACCTGGTGGCGGAAGCGCAACGCAGCCGCGCGCCAATCCAAGGGCTCGCCGACAAAGTCGCCGGCATCTTCGTCCCCGCGGTTGTCGCGGTCGCTGTGGTGACTTTTGTCCTTTGGTTCTGGCTCGGCCCCGAACCGCGCTTGGCCCATGCCATCGTCAACGCGGTCGCCGTACTCATCATCGCCTGCCCGTGCGCGCTCGGGCTGGCCACGCCCATGTCCATCATGGTCGGCGTCGGACGCGGCGCGCAGGAGGGCATCCTCGTGAAGAACGCGGAGGCGCTCGAACGGCTGGAGAAAGTGACGACCCTCGTGGTGGACAAGACCGGCACGCTCACCGAAGGCAAACCTAAGCTCACGGACCTGCTTCCGGTGGAGGGCATGGACGCGAAGGAACTGCTGCGTCTCGCGGCCAGCTTGGAACAGGGGAGCGAGCATCCCTTGGCCGCCGCGGTCGTCAGCGCGGCGAAGGAACAATCCTTGCCTCTCGAACCGGCGAAGGACTTCCGCTCCGTCACCGGCGGCGGCGTCATCGGCAGCGTGTCCGGGCGCACGGTGATGGTCGGCAAGCCCGCGTTCCTGCGCGAGCAGGGCGTTACCGGCTGGGAAGCCCTCGAAGCCAAGGCCGGTCAGCTTCAGGCGGAAGGGAAGACCGTGCTCTTCGTGGCAGTGGACGGTCGTCCGGCCGGCATCCTCACCGTGGCCGACCCCATCAAGGCAACGACCCCGGAGGCCATCCGCGCGCTTCATGCGCTCGGGCTCCAGATCGTCATGCTCACGGGCGATAACCGGCGCACGGCGGACGCCGTCGCCAAACGCCTCGGCATCGACGTGGTGGAGGCAGAGGTCGAGCCGCAGGGCAAGATTGCCCACGTCCAGAAGCTGCACGCTGCGGGCAAGGTCGTGGCGATGGCCGGCGACGGCGTGAACGACGCCCCTGCCTTGGCCCAGGCCGACGTCGGCATCGCGATGGGCACCGGCACCGACGTGGCCATGCAGAGCGCCGGCGTCACCCTCGTCAAAGGCGACCTCCGCGCCATCGCCAAGGCGATCCATCTGAGCCGGGCGACGATGCGGAACATCCGGCAGAATCTCTTCTTCGCCTTCGTCTACAACGCGGCGGGCATCCCCATCGCCGCCGGGCTGCTCTATCCGTTCTTTGGCCTGTTGCTCAGTCCGATGCTGGCCGGGGCCGCGATGAGCCTGAGTTCCGTCTCGGTCATCTCGAACGCGCTCCGGCTCCGGCATACACGCCTATAGCTGGTCGAGGCCGAACGCTGCGCCTCCCCAGGGCCGGCGCATGGTGAAAGGGTGGCGGAGGAGCCAACCTGCACGGGTCCGATGGACTTGGACGCTCTCCGGAGGTCTCTCGACGATGTTGGCGACTTTCACCGGCGGAGCCAGAGCGTCGCCGAAGCGGCGCATCAGCTAAGCACCCAGCCGAGTCAGTTCTCCATCGGGTCGCGGACCTTGGCGCGCCTCGTAAACCTCCCGCCACCGTGACGCTTCGCTTGGTCAGAAGCCCTGCAAGCATTGCCCTATCGGGCGTACAATGCCCAACATCAGACTCCACTGTTGGGCTGAGCTTCCACCGCAGTCTCGGGCAGCCCAAACACCTCCGTCAGCTTCCTCCGTTCCGCGGTTGAAGGCGTGGCTTCGTCACGCTCCCAAGCCGAGACCCGGCTGCGGGGAACCTGAAGCGCAGCCGCCAGATCACGCTGCTGTAGGCGGCTTTCAAGTCGGCACATGCGTAGCCTGTCGCCCGCGGTTCTTACCTCCAGTGGGAAGGCTTTTCAGCGTTGAATCCAACCACCTTCGGGCGTCCGCTGGGCCTCGATTGAACGCTGTGCGATACCCAACAGTGCTAACGGCTCCGTGGCCGGCTCACGGTTCGACCGTCTCGAGATAGCTGAACTTGCCGTCCTTCACCGTGATGATGACGGCGGCCTTGGTCGCGTTGCGCGAGGCGTCGAGTGTGGTCTTGCCGGTCACGCACGGGTAATCCTTCGTGGCGGCGAGCGCGTCGCGGATCTTCGCGCCGTCCGTCGATCCGGCGCGCTTGATGGCGTCGGCGAGCACCATCGCCGAATCATATCCCAGCGCGGCCATCGCGTCCGGCGTCTCGGCGTTGAAGCGGGCCTGGAACGCTTTCACGAAGGACCGGACCTCCGTGCTCTTGGCCTCCGGAGAATAGTGCGTGGAGTAGTACGTGCCTTGGAGCGCTTCGCCGGCGATCTGGATCAGCTCGGGCGCCTCCCAGCCGTCGCCGCCGAAGAGCGGGACCGCGAGGCCGAGCTGCCGCGCCTGGGCGACGATGAGTCCGGCCTCGGTGTAGTAGCCCGGCACGAAGATCGCATCGGGCGCCGCGGCCTTGATGGCGGTGAGCTGGGCGCGGAAGTCTTTGTCCTTCGACGCGTACTTCTGCTCGACGACTACCTGGCCGCCTTCCGCGGTGAAGCGCTGCCGGAAGAAATCGGCGAGCCCGACGGAGTAGGGGGCGGAGACGTCCGAGAGGATCGCGACCTTCTTGGCCTTGAGCGTCCGCTTGGCGAAGTCCGCGAGCAGCTTGCCCTGGAACGGATCGATGAAGCAGACGCGGAAGACGTAATCGCCGGTCTCGGTGACCTTGGGGTTCGTCGAGGAAGGCGAGACCATCGGGATCCCGGCGGCCTGGCAGATCGGTCCGGCCTCGAGCGAGCGCCCGGAGGCGACCTCGCCGAGCACGGCGACCACTTTTTCGCGGGAGATGAACTTCTTCACGATGGTCGCCGATTCGCCGGCGGTGGACCGGTTGTCCTCGGTGAGATGCTCCAGCTTCCGGCCGAGCAGGCCGCCGGCCTGGTTGATCTCCTCGATGGCGAGCTGGGTGCCCTTGTGCGACGACTGGCCGAACGCGGCCTCGGTCCCGGTCAGCGACGCGAACTCGCCGATCTTGATCGTGCCGGTGCCCGCCGCACCTCCCCCGGCACCACCGCTTTCACCGGACGGTTTGCAGCCGGCGGCCAACGCGATGGCGGTGGCGAGGACGGCGAGGAATCCGCGGCGCGGGAACTGGAGGGTCGGCTTCATGGTGGGTCTCGGGATGGGTTCCGGTCTCAGGCTGCGCCTCGGGGCTGCAGCAACGTTCCGAGGCTAGGAAGCGGACGGTCCGAGGGGAAGTGGTTTTGGAAGTTCCGCCGGAAGCGGGCGCTTTGGGCTTTGGTGGAGCCTAGGGGGTTCGAACCCCTGACCTTCTCGTTGCGAACGAGACGCTCTACCAACTGAGCTAAGACCCCGTCCCAAAAGCGGGCGGTTGAATGGCAGAGGCCCGGAGGGAACGCAAGCATGTCGTTGCAGCATATCGCTGCGTCGATTCGCCGCCGCTGCCGTCGCCGTCCCGCGCTTGTCCGCGTCAGAGCGCGGCGACAAGGGAATCCAGCTTGCGCGCGATCGGCGCGAGCACCTCGAGATCGGTGCCCGGCCGTCGCGGAGCGAACGGATGCGGCGCGTCGGAGCCGATGATCCCGCGGAGCCGGAGGAACTGGGCGCAGGTGTGCTTATAGGCCGGCACCGGCGAGCGGAAGGCGAACATGCCGAGGTACTGGAGCCAGTCGTCCAGCTCGTGGAAGCGCTCGTCGCCCTCCGCCCAGAGCCGGTCGCGCGCGGCGAAGGCCTCGACATGGAAGGCCGAGAGCCCGAGCAGATAATCGCTGCCCCACATCACGAGGTCGATGGCGAGGTCGTTGCCGGTGTAGACGCGGAATTCCGGCCGGACGGCATCGCGTGCCGCGATCCGCTGCCATTCCAAGGAGCGCGAGAGCGAGCTGTGTTTCGCGCCGACGTGCTGGGGCACCTCCATCAGCGCGCGGAAGGTGTCGAGGTCCCAGATGCGGCCGAACGGCACGAACATCTCGCCCAGTTCGAACCCGAGGAACCGCGGCACGGCGCGGCCGACCTCCCTGAAGACGTCGACGAGAGCCGCGCGGTCCAAGGGCCGGACCGCGGAGCAGGGGAACAGGATCGGCGTGCCGCCCGCGGCGGCGATCGCGGCGGCCTCGCGGCAGTAGAGCGCCGCTGGATCGCCCACCTCGCCTTCGACGAACGCGCCGGCGACGAACGGGCGTCCCCGGGCGAACTCGTTCGTGAGCGCGAGCATCTCGGCGCGTTCGGCGCGGGTGAGCAGGTTCGCGTAGCCGGTGTCCATGTTGACCGCCGGCGTCAAGCCCGAGGCCCAGGTGCGCTCGACGAGCGCGGCCCAGGCGGCGCGGTCGGCGCGGCCGTCGTCGGTGAAAGGCAGGAGCACGGCGGAGATGCCCTCGATCTGGCGGCGCGGACGGAGCGGAAGGATGGTCACGGACCGAGCAAAGCCGAGACGACCGCGGGACGGGAGGGCGAAATCTCGCTCGGCAGCGTGCTTGACGCTCCGCCGGGTCGTTCCTAGTTTCCGCCCCGGTCGGTGGCCGTAGATCAATGGTAGATCCCCAGATTGTGATTCTGGTTGTTGCGGGTTCGAGTCCCGTCGGTCACCCCACTTCCCTCTTCTCCGTCTCCCGCGGTTTCTCCGCGCCACGTCCCTAGAGCGCCACCGAGGGTTTCCGGGCCGCAAGCCTGCCCCGGTCATCGCGTCGCTTGCCCTGCGGGGCACTTGGCCTAACGTCCGCCGACATGTCGTCCTCCAACCTTGTGGCTGATTCCGACCTCGGCCCCGTGACCCGCGGAATCGATCCTGTGAAGATGGCCAAAGCCGGCCGCAGGCACGCGAAGGCGGCCGAGGTCGGGCCCAAGGCGGAGGCGCCCGAGGGTTTCCACTTCGACCTCAGGCCGCGCGATGTGAAGGAGCATCTCGACCGCTTCGTGATCCAGCAGGACGAGGCGAAGAAGGTCCTGAGCGTCGCGCTGTGCGACCACTTCCAGCACGTGCGCATGACCCTCGCGGGGAAGAAGGCGCCGTTCTACACCAAGCAGAACGTGCTGCTGCTCGGCCCGACCGGCGTGGGCAAGACGCACCTGATCCGCTCCGCGGCGGAACTCATCGGCGTGCCCTTCGTGAAGGCCGACGCGACGAAGTTCAGCGAGACCGGCTACGTGGGCGGCGACGTCGAGGACCTCGTGCGGGACCTGATCCGCCGCGTGGGCGGCGACGTGTCGAAGGCCGAGCACGGCATCATCTATCTCGACGAGGTCGACAAGCTCGCCGGCAGCGATTCCGGCGGCCGCGACGTGAGCGGCAAAGGCGTCCAGATCAACCTGCTCAAGCTCATGGAGGACGCCGACGTGCCGGTCGTCTCTCCCAACGACATCATGGGCCAGATGCAGGCGGTCATGCCGCGTCCCGGCCAGCCGCCGCGCGAAGGCGGCGCGACCATCAACACCCGCCACATCCTCTTCATCGTCAGCGGCGCCTTTGCCGGACTCACCGCGCACATCCGCATGCGGCTCGCACTGACCGGCAAGGAGGTCCCCGCCGGCCGCGAGGAGGACCTGCTGGAATCGGCGATGACCTCCGATTTCATCAGCTACGGGTTCGAGCCGGAGTTCATCGGCCGCCTGCCGGTGCGCGTGGCCTGCCAACCGCTCGGCGCGGACGACCTCTACGACGTGATGCGCCGGAGCGAGAGCAGCCTCCTGCGGCAGTACGAGCGGGCCTTCGCCGCATACGGCATCGCCGTGAGATGGCGCGCGGACGGGCTCCGTCGCATCGCCAAGCTCGCCGCCACCGAGGGCACGGGCGCGCGCGGCCTGATGACGGTCTGCGAACGCGTGCTGCGCGGTTTCAAGTTCGAGCTGCCCTCGACCCGGATCGATGGCTTCGCGGTGACCCGCGAACTGGTCGACGACCCGAAGGCGGCGCTCGCTGCGTTGTTGAAGAAAGGGAAGTGAGTCAACGACGGGCGGGCGCGTCGATCGTCGCGGGGTCCGCTTGGAACGGCGACGCGGGCTTCACGAACGGGATCGGCTGCGGACCGAAATAGACGAGCCGGTACGCGACGAAGCAGACCAGGATCGTCCCGATCGCCACCGCCGCGAGCCGGCGGATCTGCCTCCGCGTGCCCGGGATCCCGAGGGACACGCGCGGGACCGACGTCCGACGGCGACCGCGCAGGATCTCGTCGGCCCGGGCCAGGACCTTCGCGGCGTCGGCGCGCGGCAGCGGCGCGAGATGGATCTGGTAGAAGCGCGCCTCGCAGCCGTTGCGCGGACAGAAACCGAGGCGCAGGCGTTCGAGCTTGGGCGGCAGCGGCGACGAGCCCTCGCCTTCGGTGACGGCCAGCTTCCCGAGCTCATCGCCGGTCAGCGACATCCCGCAGCCGACGCAAGCGGCCTTCAGTCCGGTCGCGAAGAGCACCTGCAGTTCCTGTCCGCCGAGGCCGGCCTCGCCCAAGGCCGTGGCGACGGCGCCATGGCAGGCCGGCAACCGGTCGAGG
>JANNAJ010000480.1:0-5619 GCA_031384285.1 Verrucomicrobiota bacterium | reverse complement strand
CGGTCCACGGCCCCGCCCGCTTCCACCACCTGACCGAGGTTCTCATGGCCGAGTATTTTACCCTCTTCCACATCGGTCCGGCCCTCGAACATGTGCAGGTCCGAACCACAGATATTGGTACTGGTGATCTTTACCAGCACGTCCGTGGGCCGTTCGATTTTCGCGTCGGGCACCTCCTTTACCCGCACGTCGCGGGGTCCGCTGTAAACCAGGGCTTTCACTTCAAGATTTTCCGGGGGTGGTTTCGTGATCCGCATATTTCGCAAGCGACGGCAGGCGGCCGACGGCGGTGCTGAAAGCTTCCATCAAGTTTTTCGCGACGAGTTTTGTTGCATCCTTGCTCTCCTCCAGCACTGCACCCATGCCAAAGAATTCATGCGTCACGCCCCCGTAGTTTTTGTAATCCACCTCCACCCCGGCGGCTTTGAGTTTGTCCGCCAACATCCTGCCTCCCGAACGCAGGGGATCAATCTGTGCGGTGATGATGGTGGTGGGCGGCAGTCCGTGCAGGTCCGCTTCCAGAAGGTCAATACGAGGATCCGCCCTGTCTTGCGCGCTCGGGAGTGCGTGTTTGGCGAACCATTCCATCATCGCTTTGTTCAGAGGCCTGGCGTTCGCATTTTCCCGGAAGCTCGGCGTGTTCACATCCGCGCTCGCCACGGGATAGACAAGCACCTGAAACAGGGGCATTGGCACATTCCGTCCGCGCGCCATCAGGGAAATTGCGGCGGCCATGTTGCCACCGGCGCTTTCACCGGCGACGGCCACCCGAGTGGGGTCACCACCGAACGAGCAGGCATTCTCACGCACCCATTTATAGGCAGCAAACGTGTCCTCATGCGAAGCCGGAAACGGATGCTCCGGCGCGAGCCGGTAATGCGTCGAGACCACCACCGCCTTCGCGGCGTTGGCCAGGGCGCGTGGGGAGGAATCGTAGACGTCGAGATCGGCAATGACCCAGCCGCCACCGTGGATATAGACGATTACCGGAAACGGTCCCGGCCCTTCGGGTGTGTAGATACGGATCGCGATCGCACCATCCGGACCCGGGATGCTTTTGTTCTCCACTTTCGCCACCGGCTCTGGCGCCACGCTTTTGCCGCGCTGCCTCAGCAGGGCCTTCACGGCGTCCGCAGGTGTGGGTTGCTGCCGTGCTTCTTCGGGTGTGAGCTGCTCAACCGGCTTTCCGCCCAACACGGATAGCTGGTCCAGAACAGCCTGCATCTGTGCGTTTGCTTTTGGCGGTGTTTCCGCCGCATCGGTCGATGAGATGGAGGTGACCAGAGCCGCTGCTGTCATAGATGTAATCATATAAACATTCTCTAGTTCAACGCCCGATGGCCAGCTTCCAACAATGGCGCCTCTAGCAGGACATCATGCGTTGTCCCCAGTAAGGCGACCCGATTTGAACCTGTTTGCAGACGCGTGCGCCATAGGGTGTTTACCCAACGGACCAAAAGCCCGGCGTGCCGCTGGCATCTTGCCGGCGACATGTTTGGACGAAACGGTCAAGAGATACCCCATCGTGAACTTCGTCCATGCCCTGCCGACGGGCCGCCGGTGGCACGTTAGACCCACATCCTTACCGCATTCGTCCAGCTCCGGCCTGCGCAGACAGGCCGGGCAAGGTGTCGGCGTCTCGGGCCGACTTCCGTCCAGTTTGGCCTGATTTCCTGCGACAAACATGGATTGAGAATCTACAGGATGGATCGGATCCGGCCTGCCCGGAATGAAGGGGACATTCCCGTAGACCCCATGCCTACATGGGAGCGTAGGTTACGATCCGGGGAACGGGCTGAGGGACGGAACCGCTCTCTCTTGGCGGACACTCTCGGAATTGTCGTTACGGCTGATCGGGGGTGCCGCGGCTACTCCAGCCCGCACTTCGTCCAGTCGGGCCGGCAGCGAGGGATAGACGGTTCTCGGTCTCCAACACTGGCTGCAACCCATGCAGCAGGTTTCGCGGACCGTGCCGGAATGGAAGCTGGCCCGACAACCGGACGTCGGTCACGGTCGCGCGACATATGTCCAAGATCCCCGTGGCGACCATCGTGGCTTTGTTGGGAGCGTCGTTTCTTGCCGGAGCGGCGCCGGTTCCCGGCGTTCCTGAGGCGGCGGCGCTTTGGGCGGGGCGCGAGGGAAAGATCGTCCCGGTGCCGGTGCAGGACGTCCGTTTTGAGGGCGGCTTCTGGGGGCCGAAGATGCGCATCTACAAGGAGCGCACCATCCCGCATTCGTGGAAGTACATGGCGCACGACATCCGTTCGCTGCGCAAAGCGGCGGGAGAGAAGACCGACGGCCCGTTCAACAACACATGGGGCGAGGCGAACCTCCACAAGTTCCTTGAGACCATCGCCCACTCGCTCGGGATGTTCCCGGATGCCGGGCTGGAGAAGCGGGTGGACGAGGTCGTCGACCTCATCGGCCGGGCCCAGCGTGCCAACGGATATTCCCACGTCTTCATCATCAACGAAGGCAAACCGGACTGGGACCCCGAGTTCCTCGACGGCTCCCACGACGGCTACGTGCTGGGGCACCTGATCGAGGCCGCCATCGAATACCATGCCACCACCGGCAAACGAGCCCTGCTGGACATCGCGTGCAAGGCGGCCGACGAAGCCTATGAGCATTTCTTGGGGCCGAAGGGTGTGCCTGGATTCTGCGGGCATGCCGAGTTGGAGATGGCTTTGGTCGAGCTGTCCCGTGCCACCGGTCGCACCCGGTACGTCGAACTCGCGCGGGCTTTTGTCGAATGGCGCGGTCGCGGGGTGGTGAAGTCGGTGGGGGCGACGCCTCGCGCCTATTTCCAGGATGCCGTTCCGCTGCGCCAGCAAAGGAACCTCGACGGCCATGCGGTCCGGTCCACTTTCTTTGCCACCGGCGTGACGGATCTCGCTTTGGCCACCGGCGACGCCGACTACCGTCTTGCGGCCGGTCGGTTCTGGGACAGCGTCACCCTTCGGCGGATGACCATCACCGGCAGCACCGGCCCCCGTCAGGAACATGAGGCTTTCGGGGAAGACTACGAACTGCCGAACGACGGCTACTACGAATCATGCGCCGCCTGCGGTCTCGTGGACTTCGCCCAACGCATGTTCCTTCTGGAGGGCCAGGCGGATTCGGCGGATGTGCTCGAGCGCGTCCTCTACAACGCGGTCCTGCACGGCATCTCGCTGGACGGGACGAATTCCTACTACCAGAACCCGCTGAGCGACGCCGGTCACCCCCGCTACAACTCGTGGGTATGCTGTCCGCCCAATCTGTCCCGCACCGTCTTCCAGGTCGGGCGCCACGCCTACGCGGCGGGCGGCCACGATGTCTTCTTCAACCTGTACGTGGCCGGAACGGTCCGCGCATCGCTCGGCGACGGCCCGGTGGTCTTGAAGGTAGGCACCGAATATCCATGGGAAGGAAAAGTTCGGATCACCGTTGCTCCGGGGCCGGCGCGACGATTCGCGGTCAACCTCCGTCGGCCCGGTTGGTGCGAGACGGCGGCCCTCAAGGTCAACGGCGAAGCGGTCGCACCCCTCCGCACGACGGACCGAGGTTACTTCCGCTTGGAGCGGGAATGGCGCGGGGACGACGTCATCGAACTCGACATGGAGATGCCTGTCCGCCTTGTCGAGGCCCACCCGCTCATCAAGGATTGCGTGGGCAAAGTGGCGGTCCAACGCGGTCCGCTCATCTACGGGTTCGAAGCGCTGGACAACCTTGGAAAGGCGGCGGTGGAACTGGGAGAGGACCCTCGGTTGCAGGTCGGAGAACGCGCCGATCTGCTGGGCGGCATCCGCGTGGTCACCGGCCAGGACGCGGACGGCAAGCCGGTCATGGCGGTCCCGTTCTACGCCATGGCCAACCGCGAGAAGACCGCCCAGGAAGTCTGGGTCCGCCAGCGAGGGTTGAAACCCGGCGATGCTTGGTGGGAAGGCCATCTCTACCGGCCCGCCCACAAGATCGCCGTCAAGTCCGTCGCCCCGAGCCCCACCGAGAAAGACGGCCGGTAGGCGACCTTGGAAAACACCTTCATGACACCGGACCCCGGCCTTCTCTCCGTGGCTCCCGCCGATCGTGGCGCGGGGTTTTTCCTGCGGCTGCTGGCGATGCTGCTCGCCGTGGTGTCGTTGCAAGCTGACGCCCTGAGGCTGAGCGCGGATTTCTCCGTCCACACCGGAGCCTTCCGCCCGCTGCACGGCATCAACAAGGGACCTTTGGTGCCGGGCGGGATCCTCGACGTGATCAAGGAGCAGAAGGAGCTGGGCATCCCGTTCACACGCCTGCACGACTGCGGTTGGCCCAATCCGTTCGTGGTCGACCACCACGCGGTCTTCCCGGATCCGGACGCCGATCCGGCGCTGCCCGGAAGCTATGATTTCCGGCTCACCGACGAGTATATCGACGCCGTGCGCAAGACCGGCGCGGAACCCATCTACCGCCTGGGTGAGAGCATCGAGCACACCAGCGTGAAGCGCCACGTCCATCCCCCGGCGGATACCGAGAAGTGGGCGGCGGTCTGTCTGGGGATCATCCGGCATTACAACGAAGGCTGGGCCGACGGGTTCCATCACCGCATCCGGTACTGGGAGATCTGGAACGAACCGGAGAACCGACCGGCGATGTGGAGCGGAACCGACGACGATTACCTGCGGCTCTATCGGACCACGGCCAAGGCCATCAAGAAGCGGTTCCCTGAACTCAAGGTGGGAGGCCCGGCCTTGGGATCGAGCGGTCGGTTCGTCGACGGTGTGTTCCGTCCCACCGACTTCGCCGTGGATTTCCTGGCGATGTGCCGCAAGGACGGGGTGCCGTTGGATTTCTTCTCGTGGCACTGCTACGCAGCCGGACCGGCCGAGCTTTCCGAACGCGCCCGGGCCATCCGGACGCTGCTCGACTCGAAAGGATTCACCGAGACCGAGAGCCATCTCAACGAGTGGAACCATCTCCCGGGAAACGATTGGGGACCGATCTCGCGCTCGGGCACCGCCATCGTCCGACAGTCGACCTACGCGACCATGGCAGGCGCGCCGGGGGCGGCGTTCGTCGCCGCGGCATTGATGGAACTCCAGGACGCTCCGGTGGACGTCTGCAATTTCTTCCACGGCGAGACTGGTTCCTTCGGGATCTTCACCGAGCAAGGTGTGCCGCTTAAGGTCTATCAGGCGTTCCGGGCCTTCCACGGGCTGATGGAGACGCCGGTGCGCGCCCGGACGCTCGGCGCCGTCGCCGGAAAAATCGCCTTCGCCGGCGGGTTGGCTGCGGACGGCCGTGAAGCAACCCTGCTGGTCAGCAACTTCGCGGACACGTGCACGGAGATCGCTCTGGATTGGCAGGGTTTCAATTGGACCGGCGGGGTGGACGCGGAGATCCGCACCATCGATGCGACCCACGAATTCTCCGAGGTGGTGAGGCAGCCGATACCCGATGGATCCCCCGGCCTACGTCTGGCGCTCAAGGCACCGGCCATCGCGATGATCCGCCTACGACCCACGGATGGCGCGAAAGCCAAGATGAAGCTTTCGGTCGTCTCGCCGGCGGACCGGCTGGTGTTCCAGCGCGACCTTTCCGGAAAGGCTTCGGTGCCCGTGGCCGGGACCTGCGCATGGGCCGGGGCGACGGTCGAGG
>JANNAJ010000479.1:0-5584 GCA_031384285.1 Verrucomicrobiota bacterium | reverse complement strand
AGCACCACGAAGGTCGGCAGGTTCTCGTTCATCGAGCCGAGGCCGTAGCTGACCCTCGAGCCGATGCACGGACGGCCGGCGTTCATGTTGCCGGTCTGCATCGCGCAGATGGCCGGTTCATGGTTGATCGCCTCGGTGTGCATCGAGCGGATGAGGCAGAGGTCGTCCACGACCTTGGCGGTGTGGGGCATGAGCTCGGCGTTCATGAGCACGCCGCTCTTGCCGGCGCGGGTGAACTTGAACCTCGACGGCGCGATGGGGAACCGCGACTGCCCCGACGTCATCGTGGTGAGACGCTGGCCTTGGCGGATGGATTCCGGGAGGTCCTTGTCGTACCAGGCGTCCATCTGCGGCTTCGGGTCCCACAGGTCCATCTGGGAGGGCCCGCCGACCATGTGCAGATAGATCACGCGCTTCGCCTTGGGCGCGAAGTGGGGCAGGCCGAGCGGATTCGGCATGACGGGCCTCGCGGCGGATCCCTCGGCGACGGCCGCGGCGAGCGAGCCGAACCGGCCGCCGAGCAGCGACGTCAACGCGGCATAGCCCAGCACGTTCTTGCCGCGGGTGAAGAACTGGCGGCGGGTCTCCATGATGCGGCGGTCGGTGAGCGGGCTCATAAGGTGGAAGTGATCAGTGAAACAGTGGACAGTGGATCAGTGGTCGGTGAGGAAGGTTGGACTATCGGCCTCAGTTTCCTCGCTTATCCGATAGGCTGGGGCTTCCTCGTGAAGCTGATCGGGGTCGGGTTGGCAAAATGAACCGGCCTTGGCGATCATCGAGCCGAGCAGCCGGCCGACCTCAAGGCATAGTCCGCCAAGACGACGGGTCTCCTCGGACGAGAGATAACCGCAGTCGAAGGCGGTGGTCAGCCAGTGCTGTGTCTCTTGTTGCTCGCCGTCCGCGTCCGTCAGCTTGCTCATGAAGTGGCGGGGATAACGCCGCTTCGCCCACGCCTCCGCGATCTGCGCGCCGATGGAACGGGACGACCGCCGCAGTTGGTCGGTCAGCGAAAACGCTTCAGCAGCGGGGAACAGCTTCGATGCGTCAAAGACCTCGCGTGCCAAGGCGCGGGCTTTCCGGTAAGCCACGAGCTCTTGGAACCGCCGCGCATATCCGAACGGCTGCCCCGACTGATCCACCGGCTCACCGATCACCGGTTCACTGACGGTCGGTCTCACTTGTTCAGCACTTCGTCGAGGTTCATGAGCTGGTTCGCCAGCATCGTCATCGCGGCGAGCCGCGGGGCGGGCACCGAGACACCGGCCTTGGATTCGCCGACAGCGACCAGCTTCGCGGCTTCGTCGGGATTGGCGCCGTAGAAGCCCGAGAGCTTCGCCCACGTCTCGTCCACGACCTTGCGCTCGTCCGACCGGAGGGGCCGCGCGAGCAACCGCTGGGCGATCGTGCCGATGGCGCGGCCGGTGTCGCCGCCGTCCTGCGCGAGGGCCGCTTCGGCGAGCCGGCGGGCGGCCTCGATGAACTGCGGGTCGTTCATCGTCGCGAGCGCCTGCAACGGCGTGTTCGTCCGCTCGCGGCGCGTGCAGGAGACCTCGCGGCTGGGCGCGTTGAAGACCTCCATCGAGGCGGGCGGCGCGGCGCGTTTCCAGAACGTGTACATGGAGCGGCGGTACAGGCCGTCGCCGGTGTCCTGCGCGTAGCGCTTGGTGTTGCTCTCCGGCATCGCCACGGCTTCCCAGACGCCCTGCGGCTGGTAGGGCTTCACGCTCGGCCCGCCGACCTTCGGCACGAGCAGGCCGCTGGCCGAGAGCGCGTAGTCGCGGACCATCTCGCCGTCCATGCGGAACCTCGGCCCGCGGCTGAGCAGGCGGTTGGCCGGGTCCTTGTCCAGCTTCTCCCGGGTCGCGACGGCGCTCTGCCGATAGGCCGAGGACGTGACCATGAGGCGGAAGAGGTGCTTCACGTCCCATCCGCTCTCGCGGAACTCCACCGCGAGCCAATCGAGCAGCGCCGCGTTCACCGGCGTCTCGCCCATGATGCCGAGGTCCTCGGTGGTCTTCACGAGCCCCGTGCCGAAGAGCTCCTGCCAGAAACGGTTCACCGTGACCCGCGCGGTGAGCGGGTTCTCCGGCGCGACCAGCCACCGGGCGAGACCGAGACGGTTCCTCGGCGCGCCGGGCGGCAGCGGGTTCAACGCCGCGGGGACATCGGCCTCGACCTTGTCCTTGGGCTTGTCGTACTGGCCGCGCGCCAAGATCGCCGCCATCGGCTTCGAATCCGGCTTCTCCATCTGGATGTGCGTGACCGGATACTTGAGGCGGATGCCTTCCTTCTCTTTCTCGAGCGACGCGACGCCGGCCTGCGCGTCCCGGAAGGGCTGGTGGCGGGTGGCCAAGAAGTACTCGAAGACCTCGCGCTTCGGCTCCGGCTTCCAATCGGCGACCGGTGTGCCGACCAAGGTCCGGAGCAGCGCATCGTGCGCGAGCGCGGTCACCTCGGCCGGCGCGAGCGCGCGGGAGTAGATGCGGACGTCCTGGAGCGCGACGCCGTCGAAGTGGCTGCCTTCGCTCCGCTGCGCCAGCGTGAACGGCGCCTTCGCGGCGATGCTGCCGGTGATTCCCTTCGAGTTCTCGGCCTCGGTCTGGACGCCGACGCCGTCGACGAAGATCTTCACGCCCTCGGGTTTTCCGGACCCGTCATAGGTGGCGAGGACGTGCTGCCACTTGCCCTTCTTGGCGACGCGTTCGCGGGTGCGGACCTTGACCGCGTTGTCCGGCCACTGGCTGACGAGATGCGTCGCGAACTGGCCCTGCTGGATCCACAGGTCCCATCCGCGATAGCCGTCCTTCGCCGGATCCATCCGCGCGAAGATGGCGGCGGTCTCGTTGTAATCCGGCGGCACGAAGACCCACGCGCCGTACGAGAAGGCCTCGCCGGCACCGATCGCGCCGACCTCCGGGAACTCCGCGGTCGCACCCTTGCCGAACACCGGCGCCGCTCCGAAATGGCCGCCGCCGTTCAAGCCGACCGGACCCTTCGGGCTCGCCGTCGTGGCGGCGCTCCCGGCCGTCGCCGCGAACGCGTTGGTGTTCCCGTCGGCGAGCGGAGCGCGGAAGGCGAGTCCCGGGATGTCCAGCTGGCGCTCGAGGTCCGGGGCCTTCATGCCGCCGATCCAGTCCGCGAACGCCGGCTCCGCGTCGGCCCGGCTCTTGGCCACGGTCTTCTTGGCGGCCTCGATCTCGCCGGGCAAAACCTTCCACCGCGCGGCCTCCTTCTCGTCGGTCACGACCGTGATATAGGCGTTCACGCCGTCCTTCACGTTGCCGTCGAAGCCGCTCTGCTTCGTGTTCCGGAAGAACGCTGCGAGCGAGTAGAAATCCTTCTGGGTGATCGGATCGAACTTGTGGTCGTGGCAGGCGGCGCAGTTGGCCGTGAGGCCGAGGAACACCCACCCGGTCGTGGTCACCCGGTCGTTGGCGTAGATCGAGAGGTTCTCCTCCTCGATGGTGCCGCCCTCGTTGGTGGTCATGTTGCACCGGTGGAACCCGGTGGCCACGAGCTGGTCGGTCGTCGGGTCGGGCAACAGGTCGCCGGCGATCTGCTCGGTGACGAACTGGTCGAAGCGCTGGTTCCGGTTGAAGGCGCCGATCACCCAGTCGCGGTACGGCCACATCTCCCGGTAGTTGTCGAAGTGCAGGCCGTGCGTGTCGGCGTAGCGCGCCGCGTCGAGCCAGTAACGGCCGCGATGTTCGCCCCAGCGCGGGGAATCCATCAGCCGGCGCACATACTCCTCGTGATAGCCCTTCGACTTGTCCGACACGAACGCCTCGACCTCGGCCGGGCTCGGGGGCAGGCCCGTCAGGTCCAGCGACAGCCGGCGAGCGAGCGTGCGGCGGTCCGCCTCGGGGTTCATGGCGAGACCCTTCTCGGCGAGCTTCGCGGCGACGAACCCGTCGATCGGGTTCCGGACCGGGGAACTCTTGCCCTTCGCCTTCGGCCCTTTGCCCTTCGGGACCTCCGTCCGTTCCGGGGCGACGAAGGACCAGTGCGGCTGCCACGCCGCGCCCTCGGTGATCCATTGCTTCACCAGCTCCCGTTGGCCCGGCTTCAGATCTTTGTGCGAATCGGGCGGCGGCATGACGTCGTCCTTGTCGGTCGTCACCAACCGGCGCCAGAGCTCGCTCTTCGCGATGTCGCCCGGAACGACGGCCGGACCGCGCTTCGGGGTCGCCTCGTAGAGACCCTCCTTGGTGTCGAGCCGGAGCCCGGCTTTGCGCGCCACCGGATCAGGCCCGTGGCAGGCCATGCAGTTCTCGGAGAGGATCGGCCGGATGTCGCGGTTGAAGACGATCTTCGACGGTCCGGAGGCCGCCGCGGCCGCGGTCGAGCCGAGCCCGGCCAAGGCGAGCGCGATCACGGCGGAGGACAGCAGGCGCGTCACGGTGCCGGGGTAGGTAGCCAGTTCTTTCATACCAGATGTCGCCACGAGTCCAACCCGGTCCGCGCGCTCCCACAAGCACGCGATGCGGGTCTCGTGCTTCGACGGAGCGGACGGCCTTCGACGTCAAAGATTCTTCGCGGAGCGGAAGCCGTCGCTCCGCGGTTTGCCCGAGGCTTACCGGATGTTGGCCGGGCCCGGCCCTCGGCGCCTCAGCGGATCCCCCAGCAGAACGGATCCTGCCCGTCCAACAGCAGCGTGGCCTCGCTGTTGACGAAGGCCGTGCCGGTGATGGTCGGCTCGATGGTGCCGGTGCCGCGGTCGAGCCAGCGGAACGATCCGGTGAACCGGCTGCCCAGGATGCTCTCCTGCGACCACGTCGCGCCTTCGGCCAGTTTCCCGTCGGCCGCGAGGCAGGCCAGCTTCGCGCTCGTGCCGGTGCCGCAGGGCGACCGGTCGTAGGCCTTGCCCGGGCAGAGGACGAAGTTGCGCGAATCCCCGCCCGCCTGGGCCGGCCCGAAGAGCTCCACGTGGTCCACCTCCGGGAAGCCCTGTGAATTCACCGCTTGCCGGATCCGCCACGCGGCGTCCGTGAGCAGCTCGGCGTTCTTCAGGTCGAGCGCCCACGGATGCTCGCCGACGAGATAGAACCAGTTCCCCGCCCACGCCACATCGCCCGCCACGTCGCCGATACCGGGGACCTGGACACGAGCGGCCTTCACTTTGCGGGAGCTCGGAACGTTGGCGACCGAGACCGATCCATCGCCGTGCAACGTCGCGGTCACCACGCCCACCGGCGTCTCGATCCGGTGCGCGCCGGGCCCGATGCGGCCGAGATGCGCCAGGGTGACGACGAGCCCGATGGTCCCGTGCCCGCACATGCCGAGCACGCCGACGTTGTTGAAGAAGAGCACGCCCGCGACGCACGATTTGTCCGCCGGCTCGACGAGCATCGCGCCGACGAGCACGTCCGAACCGCGCGGCTCGTTCACCACCGCCGAGCGGAAGTGGTCGTGTTGCTCGCGGAAGACCTTCAGCTGGTCCGCCGCCGTGCCGCCACCGAGGTCGGGACCGCCGGCTACGACGACGCGGGTCGGCTCTCCGCCGGTGTGGGAATCGATGACCTGGACCCGTCGCGGTGGAAGCGTGCTCATGCGTGTGTGCGAACTCTCCGACGCCCCGGCCGCG
>JANNAJ010000477.1:0-2189 GCA_031384285.1 Verrucomicrobiota bacterium | reverse complement strand
CCGCCGCGAAGGGCGAGAGGTTCACCCAAGGTCCTCCGGGCAAGCCGTGGGAACCCTCCGAGCTCTACAACGGCATGATCGCGAACCTGATCCCCTACGGCATCAAGGGCGCCATCTGGTACCAAGGCGAATCGAACGCCGGCCGCGCCTGGCAATACCGGAGCCTGTTCGCCGACATGATCCGCAACTGGCGCCGCGACTGGGGCCAGGGCGACTTCCACTTCTATGCGGTCCAGCTCGCGCCGTGGGACAAGAACCGCAAACGCGACCTCGCCACCATCGCCGCCGAGGTCGGTGATTCAGATTGGGCCGAGCTCCGCGAGGCGCAGGACAGCGTCGGCAAGGTGCTGCGGAACTACGGCGTCGCCGTGATCACCGATGTGGGCGACAAGGACGACATCCATCCCACGAAGAAGCAGCCGGTCGGCGCCCGCCTCGCGCGGATCGCCCGGGCCAAGGCGTACGGCGAGAAGGTCCAGCACAGCGGCCCGGTCTTCACCGCGAAGTCCGTCCGCGGCCGCCAGATCACGCTGAACTTCAACCACGCCGCCGGACTCAAGACGTTCGACGGCGGTGCGCCCACCGGCTTCTCCGTCGCCGGCGCCGACCGGAAGTTCCACGCCGCGACCGCCGAGCTCCGCGGCTCGCAGGTCGTCCTCACCTGCCCCGACGTCGACGCGCCCGTCGCGGTGCGCCACGGCTGGAACGACCATCCGGTCGTGAACCTCGCCAACGGCGCCGGCCTGCCCGCCTCGCCCTTCCGCACCGATTCCTGGGAGCTCACCACCCAGAAGATCAAGTGATCGTCGCGTCGCCGGGGCCGCACCGCCGCGGCCCCGGCGCTTTTCCGATTTCTCGCTTCCGGTCGCGGGCCGGAGCGGGGATCGTCCTCGCGTCCGGTCCGCCCGCCGCATCCTATCCGGCCCGACACCCGTCCCACGCCCTATGAAACCGTTCCGTCCGCTTCTCTGCCTCCTCGGTCTCGTCTCCGCGCTCCCTCTGCTCGCGGAGAACCCCGACGCGCTGGTCCGTTCCGGCTTCCTCGCCGACCCGCCGCCGACGCTCTCCTCGCACGCCTCCACGATCTGCGACGCCAAGAACGGGCTCGTCGCCGCGTGGTTCGGCGGCACCGCCGAGCGCCAGCGCGACGTCGTCATCTGGCTGTCCCGCGCGGAGAAGGACGGCTCCTGGGGCCGGCCCGCCGAGGTCGCCCGCGGCGACGAGGACGGCGAGGACCAATGGGCCTGCTGGAACCCGGTGCTCTTCCAGGTCAAGAACGGCCCCCTCCTGCTCTTCTACAAGGTCGGCCCGAGCCCGTCCGAATGGTGGGGCCGGCTCAAGGTGTCCGACGACGGCGGACGCAGCTGGTCGAAGTCGCGCCGGTTGCCGAAGGGCCATGTCGGTCCCGTGCGCAACAAACCGGTCGAGCTCGCCGACGGACGCCTGCTCTGCGGCTCCAGCGACGAAGATTCCGGATGGCGCGTCCACATGGAGTTCATGCGCGACCCAGGTGCCCGTTTCCCGAAATGGATGCGCACCGGCGACCTGAACTCGACCCTCGATTTTGGGGCCATCCAGCCGACGATCCTGCCGTGGCCCGACGGCCGCATCCAGATCCTCTGCCGCACCAAGCAACGCGTCGTCACCGAATCGTGGAGCGACGACGAGGGCAGGACCTGGTCGAAGATGCGCCGCACCGCGCTGCCCAACCCGAACAGCGGCATCGACGCCGTGATGCTCAAGGACGGCCGGGCCTTGCTCGTCTTCAACCCGGGCACGGATTCGCGCCGCGAGCTCGCCGTGGCGGTCTCGACCGACGGCCACATCTGGAACCGTGTGCTCACGCTCGAGGACGGCTCGGGCGAAGGCGAATACAGCTATCCCGCCGTGATCCAAGCCGCCGACGGACTCGTCCACGCGACGTACACCTGGAAGCGCACCAAGATCAAGCACGTGGTGATCGACCCCGCGAAGCTGAAGTGAGCGTGCGATGGACGCGGCCCGCGTCGCCTGGATCGGGATCGGGACATAGCGACCCCTCGTACCGAGGAACGGGTTGGCACCCATCGGTCACCATTCATCAGTCGCCAGCCGTCGGTCGCCAGCTGCTGCATGCACCCCGGAGGGCTGCCAGCCATTAGCCGGGGGTCGAGCGAAGCGATACCCCCGGACCCCGAAGTCTTCAGGTC
>JANNAJ010000472.1:0-3224 GCA_031384285.1 Verrucomicrobiota bacterium | reverse complement strand
TAATGCCTCGAGCCCAACCAGAAGACGAAGGTCGCCAGCCCCATGAGGATGCCGGGGATGCCGAAGGCCCAGCCGTAGCCGTGCGACCGCGCGACCCACGGGATGACGAGGAACGAGAAGAACGAGCCGAAATTGATGGAGAAATAGAACGCCCCGTAGGCCTTGCGCATCAGGTGCGACTGGTCGGCGGCGAACTGGTCGCCCACGAAGGCCGACACGCAGGGCTTGATCCCGCCGGCACCGAAGGCGATCAGCGCGAGGCCGATGTAGAGACAGTAGAGCTTGGCGTCGTAGTGGGTCGGCTGGAACAGGTCCGCCATCGCCAGCACGCCGTGGCCGGCGCAGTAGAAGAGCGAGATCCAGAGGATCGTGTGGTAGCGGCCCCAGAACTTGTCGGACACCCAGGCGCCGACCAACGGCATGAAGTACACCGCGAAGCCGGCCAGATGGATGATCTGGGTCGCGCGGTCCTGCGTCTGCATCAGCGCCGTGGTGATGTAGAGCGCGAGGATGCTCTTCATCCCGTAGTAGCTGAACCGTTCGGCCGCCTCGTTGCCGACGATGTACTTGATCTGCGGCGGCCACTTGTCCGGGTCCGCTGAGGGGGAGGCTTGGATCACGCGCCTTCCGATTACCCCGCGGTGTGGTCCGGAGCAAGCACCGCCTTGTCCGGCGGTGCGATCGGAAGCGGCGGACACGGCTGGAGAGGTAGCGCAGACTGGCTGTATCGCGGGTTGGCAACCCGCTGGGCGCTGATATTTCCAGGGCGAACGGATTGCTGCCGCCCGGGCCGGCTACCAGCCGGCGACACGACTGCCAGTCTGCGCTACGGATGCCCGCCACTTCGGATCGCACCCCTTGGCCGGGTCCCATCTGAGGGTGACGCCTTCCAACGTCGCGCGGACACGGACGGCATCGGCGACGACGAAGCCCGCATCGGCGAAGAGGTCGAGCCCGACCGGGTTGACGTAGACGACCCATACGGTCGCCGGGTCGCGCGCCGCGCGGAGCCGCAACCGTTCGACGACCCGCGACTGCGTCCCGCCGTGGAACGGATTGTAAAGGAACCCGACCAACATCGCCACCGGAGGCTCGTAGATCCCGGAATCTGAATCGATAACCGTGGAGCACACGCCGGCCGCAAGGACACGGCTCCATCGAAGATTCTGACGGCACACGGCCGCCAGCCCCGGCGCGAACTCGATGCCCACGAGGTGGCGGAAACCCGACTCGCCCGCGAGCAGAAGCGCCCTGCCCTTCCCGCATCCGTAGTCCACGAAGGTCCCGTCACGCGCGGCGGCCGGGAGCCGGTCGAGCAACGCGCGGACGACGCGCGGAGCGGCGGCCTGGTATTGCACGCCGTCCTCGCGGGAGCCGCCGGCCAAGGGCAGCGCGGCAAGCTCGCGGGGCCGCATCGTCTCGGTGCCGTGGCGCAGGTCGAAGCGGATCTCGTCCGCCGCGTCGGCGATGGTGCGTCGCCAGCCCTTCTGGCCCAGCGCGCGCAGGCCGAAGCGCGCGTACTTCCACGCGTTCGCCCAAGGGCCGTGCCGGACCGATGCCTCCATCTGCGGCGCAGCCTATCCGGCGCGGGGTGAACGGCGGGCGTCGGCGGCGTTACTTTGTCGCGTCGACGCCGAGCCGGATTGCGGAGGCGCCCGGGCATCGCACAGGCTCGCGGCTCCGGACACACGACAAGCCCGACCGCGACGACACCATGAAAGCCATCGCCGACTGGACCACCCAGACCGTCTTCCGCTACGTCCATGGCAACCACCTCGTCTACAACTGCTGCTGGGAGGATCCCCGGCTCGACCGCGAGGTCATGGAGCTCGGCGACGGCGACGACGTGATGCTGATCACCTCGGCCGGCTGCAACGCGCTCGACTACGCGCTCGACGCGCCCCGGAGCGTCCACGCGGTCGACATGAACTTCCGGCAGAACGCGCTGCTCGAGCTCAAGCTCAGCGGCATCCGCAACCTGGAGTTCGAGGAGTTCTTCAGCCTCTTCGGCAGCGGCGGGCACCCGGAGTTCCCGGAATGGTACGCGCGGCGGCTGCGCGCGGAGCTGTCACCGAGATCGCAAGCGTACTGGGACAAGAACCAGCGCTGCCTGAGCCGTCCGACGCCCGAGGCCTCGTTCTATCACCACGGCACGACCGGGCTCTTCGCGCGGATGATGGTCCGCTACTTCCGGTTCACCGGGATCCTGGCCGACGTGCAGCGGTTGTTCGCGGCCGCCACGGTCGAGGAACAGCGGGAGATCTATCTCGGATCCGTGCGCGACCGGATGTGGAGCCCGGCCCTGAAACGCGCGTTGCGGACCGACGTGATGCTCAGCCTGCTCGGCGTGCCCAAGGCCCAGCGCGATCACCTCGAGAAGTCCTGCTCGCAGACGATGGCGGACTTCATGCAGGAATCCGTGGAGGCCGTGTTCACGCGGTTGCCGACCGCGGACAACTATTTCTGGCGCGTCTACCTCTTCGGCCGTTACACGCCGGAGTGCTGCCCGAGCTACCTGCGCCGCGACGCGTTCGCTCGCCTCAAGGGCGGGTTGGTCGACCGGATCCACGTCCACACCAGCGACGTCACCCGCTTCCTCCGGGGCCACGACGGGACGCTCTCGCGCTTCGTCCTGCTCGACCACATGGATTGGTTGAGCCAGCAGGGACCGGCGCTGTTGACGGAGGAATGGCAGGCCATCGTCGACAAAGCGCGGCCCGGCGCGCGGGTGCTCTGGCGCAGCGGCGGTGCCGACGTGGATTTCGTGGACCCGTTGATGGTGCGCCACGGCGGCCGGACGCGGCGGGTCGGCGACCTGCTGCGCTATGACCGCGACAAGGCCGCCGGATGCCACGCCCGCGATCGCGTCCACACCTATGGCAGCTTCCACTTCGCCCATCTTGGGGCTTGATGGCCTCGGGCAGTCCGCGGCCCGGAGAGGCGTCATCGCCAGGTCAGGAATGAGCGCCCTGCCCGACGTCCGGATCCACTTCCAGGAATCGGCCCAAGCCTGCTTGGCCGCCCATGCCGGGGAGAACCACGGCTATTGGCGCGGCATCCTGGAGGAAGGATCCGCCGCGTTCGCGCCCAACCTCCGCACGCGGCCTGGCGTCGTGTCCGCCGGTGGCGATGTCTGGCCGATCACCGTCAACGACGCGATCGAGGACAACTCGTACCCCTGCTCTCTGCACACCCAGTACGTGCGCTATCCGCGCGCCGAGCTG
>JANNAJ010000376.1:0-2419 GCA_031384285.1 Verrucomicrobiota bacterium | reverse complement strand
TTCTAGAACCAATTTTACAATCGTTTCACCAAATTCAGCTTTCAATTCGGGTTGGATTACCAGCGTCCCGAGCACGTTCTGTGCCACCCGCTTCACCAGGCTCTCCACCGTCTCCATCATCGTCTCGTAGTCGCCGAAGGCCTCGTAGGCTTCGAGCATGGTGAACTCGGGGTTGTGCTTCCGCGACAGGCCTTCGTTGCGGAAGTTGCGGCCGATCTCGAACACCTTGTCCACGCCGCCCACCAGCAGGCGCTTGAGGTAGAGCTCCAGCGCGATGCGCAGGAAGAACTCGCAGCCGAGCGCGTTGTGGAAGGTCTTGAAAGGCGCCGCCGCCGCGCCGCCGGGGATGGCCTGCATCATCGGCGTCTCCACCTCCACGTAGCCGCGCTCGTGGAAGAACGCACGGATCTCGCGGATGATGGCGGAGCGCTTCAGGAAGGTCTGCTTCACCTCGTCGTTGGCGATGAGGTCGAGATAGCGCTGGCGGTAGCGGACCTCGGTGTCGGCCAGTCCGTCCCACTTGTCGGGCGGCGGGCGCAGCGCCTTGGAGAGGACGGTGAAGCTCTCGGCCTTCACGCTGATCTCGCCGGCACGTGTGCGGAACATCGTGCCTTTGACGCCGATGAAGTCCGCGAGGTCGAGATGGCTGAAGACCTCGAACTGCTCGTCGCCGAGCGCCTGCTTCTGGGCATAGACCTGCACGCGGCCGGTGACGTCCTTGAGGTCGATGAACTGGCTCTTGCCCATGTCGCGGTGCGCGGAGATGCGCCCGGCGAGGGCGACCGCTTGGCCTTCGGCGATCTCGCCTTTCTCGAACTTCTCGCGCGCCGCGCCGCAGCCGATGGTCTCTTCCGGCTTGCGCTCGAAGCGGTTCGGATAGGGGTTGATGCCCTTCGCGCGGAGCGCGGCGAGCTTGGCCTTGCGCTGTTCGATGAGTGAATTCGTGTCGTCCATGTGCGTGTGCGTCCGGGAGGGCGGTTTCTCCGGTCCGCCTAGGGGACCGGGAAAGACCGTCCTCACGGCGCCGGACGCGCAGTGAATCACGCCGCGGCGCACAACGGCAAGCGGCGGAGCGCGATCCGGGCCCGCGCGGACCCGGTGGCGACCGACGACGCGCTGTCCGGCCCGGCCCTGCAACCGCTGACCCGATCAGTAGTACGTCGTCCAGTTGCCGGAGTGCTGCCACTTCACGGTCGCGCGGTTGTGGGTCTCGACGTGGCCGTCGGCGAAGGCGCAGTTCACGTTCACCACGTACTTCCCGTACGAATGCCCGGCGACGGCTTTGAGCGTGTTCGTCTGCTGGTGGCCTTCGGCGAGACAGAGGTCGGAGATGATGGGCTGCGTCGCCGGCACCGGATCCTCCAGCCGTGTGGGCCAGCCGGCCGGCTCCCGGACCGATGTGCCCGCGGTCTTCGCGGTGGGGAAGAGTTCGCCGTTGTCGTCGAGCGGGCGCGGCACCCACCAGCAGTGGCGGATGATGGCGAAATTCACGAACTGCCGGCGGAAATACTCGTTGAGGTCGGTGATGGTGGCGAGGTCGCGCTTCTTGTTCTTGCGGAACCAATCGTTGGCGTCTTGGAACTCACCCGGCCGGACCGGGCAATGCCACATCGCCACGGTGAGCCCGTAGCGCTCGAGCCCCGGCGCCATGTCGATGGAGACGTCCCACGGGTTGAGGCCGGTGCGCGGCATCTTGAAGGCCGGCAGGCGGCCCTTCGGGTCCTCGTTGGCGTAGAGGTTCGAGGCCAGCCCCCATTGGCGATAGTTGGAGGTGCAGTTGGTGACCTTGGCTCGGAACTTCGCCTTCGCCAGCGCGGGCAGGAGCATCCCGGCCAGGATGGCGATGATGGCGATGACGACCAACAGCTCGATGAGCGTGAAGGCACCGGCGCGGAGCGGTCTTTTCATGGGGCTTCCGCAAGTCAGTCCGAGCGGATGGAAGAAGTCCAGCACGCGTCCTTGACTTGGCCGGAACCATGCGGATGGATCCGGGTGGCACGGCCAACTTGGCCGTTCTCGGCGGCAACTTGCCGCCGAGTTTCGGCACGGCCAGCGCGCCCGCCAAAGGGTGCATTCCCGGCGCACCCAAAGTGGCGGACGAGTCGCCCGCCACAACGGACGTGTGGCTCGTTTCGCCCAGACCTCCACTGCATCGTTCCGGCTCAGGCGACCGGTCCCGCCTCGGTCCCGCCCTTAACGGCCTTGAACATGGCGAGGCACTTGGGTCGTTGCTCCGCGTGGATGACGATGCGGTCGGGATAGCCGGAGCGGGCCGGGCTGAAGAAAGGTTCCTCCCAGGGCTGATGGATCGTCGCGTCGGGCAGTTTCGCGAGCTCGGGGACCCAGCGGCGGACGAACGCGCCGGTCGGGTCGCACTTTTCGCCCTGGGTCACGGGGTTGAAGATGCGGAAGTACGGCG
>JANNAJ010000370.1:0-5258 GCA_031384285.1 Verrucomicrobiota bacterium | reverse complement strand
GTCCGGTTCCATCCCGATCATCCCGGCGGATGGATCCATCGTTCGTATGCGGCGCGGCGCAAGGTCGGCGGTGGATTGGCCGAGGCCTTCGGGTTGTTGCTTTCGGCCGCGGAGAGGTTCCCGGACGAAGCGATGATCTCCTACAACCTCTCCTGCTACTGCGCCCAGCAAGGCAAGACCGATGAAGCGTGGACCTGGTTCCGGACGGCCCGGGAGACCGGTGATCCGGCGGTGATCCGGAAGATGGCGTTGCGCGACGAGGACCTGCGTCCGCTCTGGGCCCAGATCGCCCGGTTGCCCTGACTGTGGCGTCTGCTGCGGAGCGGGAGGTCGGCGTTCGCCGTCCGATATTGGGTGTCGGTCAGCGCTTCTCGCGGGTGATCTTCAGCGAACCGAAATCGAACCACGCTTCACCGGCATCCGCCCGGATCTCGGCCACGAACTCGACCTCGCGGGTCTCGGACAACTCGAACCGATGGACGACCGATGTCCAATCGGTGGTGCCTTCGACGTGGTTGGTCCGGCCGGCACCGCCGAGGCGCAGTCCCGCGCCTTCGCCGCGCGGATCCTTCATCGCGACGAGTTCGCGGGTCTTCACCCGGGCCGAAAGCGTGTAGCCGCCCGCGGGAAGTTTGAGCGCGGTGCGGAATCCCGCGGAGGTGCCGGGTGAACGGGCCCGTAGATGCAGCGCCTTCGACCGGTCAGGGAAGGTGACGACCTCCGCCACGCCATTGCCCGTGTCGGGCCGCGCGAGCCAGCCGCCGATGGACATCTCCCCGCGCTCGTCGAAACGGACCGGCTTCGGCCGCGTCTCGATCAGTTGCTCGACGTGCTGCCCGCGTTCGAGCACGCGCCGCCGCACGGATCCGATGCTCCGGAACAGGCGTTCCTGCTCCGCCTTCGGACGGTCCGCCATGGCCGTGCGCAGCCGGAGGACCGCCGGGTCGATGATGTTCGTCAGCACCGCTTCCGAGAACAGGTTCGTCGACAGCGCCGCGACCCGGTCCAGATAGCGCAGGCGGAACTCGGGCACTTCGGACAGCCGTTGTGCGACGAGCCCGTTCCAGCCGGGTTCGATGGCTTGGCCCGGGTTCGCGAAGAGCTGGTCCATGCCGTGCGGGATGAAGTGGAAGCGGCCGCCGACGGGGTCGTGGTAGAGGCGATAGTTGTTCCGGTTGCGGGCATAGCCGTCCCAATCGTCAGAGAGCGACTGGATGGCGCAGAAGGTGGTGAAGCGCTCGATGTCGAGGACCTTCGCGGTCTTGGCCAGCCGGGTCGCGACCGGGGCATCGACCGCGTCACGGAGCATCCTGAGGTCGGCATGGTCGTTGGTGCCGGTGCCGACGAGCCGCTCCAGGTCCTGGTCGATGTCGCGGACGAATCCGCCGTCGTAGAGGTTGCCGACCTCGTTGGTCCCGGGCGGGAAGAACCGGCGGACGAACGTCTTGTCATAACCTTCCTTGAGCACGTAAAGACCGAGGTCGCGGCCGTCCAAGGTGACGAACACCTGGGTGGCGCGCGCGGTCGGTATCCCGACGCGCCGATAGAGCGCGCCGGCGATGAGCTCGTCCATGCGCGACGGGTCCTGGACCGAGTTGTTGAGGTGGAGCTTCCGCAGCCCGAAGCAGGCCTTGCCGTCCTTGGGCTTGCCGAAGTTCAGCGTGAGCGCCGGGTTGTCGTCGATCGACCGGGTGCTCCCGGCGGCACCCTTCACATGGACGGTCACGCCATCAAACACGTTGGTGCCGACGACGACCGTCGCCGGAACGGCCTTGCGCCCGTTCTCCTGCAACGACCGGAGCGAATCCGGTGGCAGTTTGACGTCGAAACGGACGATCGGTCCGGCGAAGAACTCCGCGGTCGAGCGGTCGAGCTGCTGTTCCTTGGTCTCGCCCGCCGCCTGCTGCGAGCGGTCGGGGCGGCATCCGACCCACAGCAACAAAGGGAGCAGGAGGAAGGCGGCGCGTCGCATCAGCCTGTGTGGACTTGCGGGCGCGCGGTCGTGTTCACGCGTTGCCGCGGATTCACACGGCCTTCGGCATCATCCCGACCTGGCGCGCATACGCGAAGATGCCGCCGGCCTCGACCACCGGACGGACCTCGCCGAGCGGCTTCAGGGCGTAGGTCTTGCCGGTGCCCTCGTGCTTGATCGAGTTCCCGTCGATGTCCACGGTCGCGAGGTCGCCGGTCTGGAAGACCTCGCAGAGGCGGTCGACGCATTCGACCGGATACACCTCGCCGGTGGCGACGCAGTTGCGGAAGAAGATGCGGGCGAAGCTCTCGGCCACGACGGTCTGGTTCTCGGCGGCACCCAAGGCGATCGGCGCGTGCTCGCGCGAGCTGCCGCAGCCGAAGTTCCGGCCGGCGATGAGGATGGGGAACTCCGTGTCCATCGCGCCCGGTTTCACGAAGCGGACCGGATAGAGCCCGTCGGGCAGCCCGTCCATCGCGAAACTGCCGAGCTTCTCGTACTCCTCGGCGATGGTGGGCACGAGGTTGAGGTACTTCGCGGAGATGATCTGGTCGGTGTCGATGTTGTCGCGGACGACATAGACCGGGCCGGTGAACTTGCTCATGTCGCCCGGAGGATGCGGGACGGCCGGCCACCGGACAACTCGTTTTGCGATGCACCGCTGCCGAGCCGGCCCGTCAGTCCGTCCGGAGCCGCGATGACGTCACTTGAGGCGGGTCGAATGCTCCTGCATCCACATCACGTCCCGGTTGTTGGCCAATGTCTGCGAGGAGATCTTGCCCATCGGCGGGACCGATTTCGGGTCCACCCATCTGCGGATCTCGGCATGGCCGTCGGCGAAGGAGAATCCGCCGGCGCGATTGTGGTAGGCGGCCGGCCAATCCACCATCGAGATGGCCGATAGGTTCGCCTTCTTGTCGTAGAGCGAGTTGTCCATCACCACCACGAAGAAGCCGTCGTTGATGCTGTCCTGACGTTCGTCGAGCAGCACGTAGGTCATCGACGGTCCGGGGTCGTTGAAGCTGCTGGACTTGGTGAACACGTTCCAGCGAGGGCCCCAACCGCCGTCGGTCCCGGTGTTCCCGCCGGTCCAGATGCTCATGGCCATGCTGCGGATCCGCGGGACGCGGCGTTTCTCTTTGTCGATGCAGGTGCTCGTGTCGGACGGGCATTTCCAGATCCCCTTGGATTTGCCGGTGTAGCCCCAGAGCGGGCTCTGCTCGAGCCACTTGATGTTCCAGTTGCCTTCGGCCGTGGAATCGCCTGTGCCTTTGCCGCTGCCGAGGTCGAGGTCGCCTTGGACCCAGGCGCCGTCGGAAGTGTCGGGTTTCACATCGGGCGCGTAGGCGAAGGGCAAGCGTTCGCCGTTGTCCCCGGAGTACATCGTCCAGCCGAGCAGCAGCTGCCGGTGGTTGTTCACGCATTGGATGCCCTGCGCCTTGGTCTTGGCCTTGCCCAATGCCGGCAGAAGCATCCCGGCCAGGATCGCGATGATGGCGATCACGACCAGCAGTTCGATGAGGGTGAAACCGCGGGCGGACCGCGCGGCCGGGCCGGGGACAAAGTCGATGCGTCTCATGGAGTGGTCGCCTTCGGGGAAGGCCCCACATTGGACGCTCGTCCCTGGAGATTACGCAAGCCCGGCGAGCTCGCCGGATGCGGGCTCCGCAGACCCGGCCCTGCGGCTCGGCGGGCCCCATCGGACGCAACGGGGCGGACTGGAACGTCCGCCCCGTGGACACGATCTTTTCAAGCCGACGGGGATCAACGCCGGCACCGGCGCCCGGCTACTTCTTCGCTTTCTTCACCTTCGGGCCACGGCCTTTGAACGTCAGCTCAGCGACACCGGATTTGTCGAGGTCGCCCAGACCGAGCTTGACCATCTTGCGGAACTGGCCGAGCGCGGCCTTCGCGAGCGGGAGCTCGAGCTTGGCCTGCTTGCCGAGCTCGTAGGCGATCCCGCTGTCCTTGGCCGCATGGGCCCCGCTGAAGAAGCAGGCGTGGTCGCGGTTGACCATGTCCTCGCCGTCGGTGACCAGCACGCGGCTGTTGGCGCCGGTCTGCGAGAAGACCTCCATGAGCGTCTTGAGGTCGAGCCCGAGCGCCTGGCCGAGGCCGAGACCTTCCGCCAAGCCGGCGGTGTTGATGTTCATGACCATGTTCACCAGCGCCTTCACCTGCGCGGCCTGGCCCGCCTTGCCGATGTGGCGGAGCAGCTTGCCCTCGTCGGAGAGCTTCACGAGCAGAGGCTTCACCTTCTCGAATACCTCGGTCTTGCCGCCGACCATCAGATAAAGGGTGCCCGCGCGCGCCTGGTTGATGCTCGACGCCATGCAGGCCTCCAGGCTGCCGGCCTTCACCTTCGAGGCGCGCTTCTCGATCTCGACGTGGGTGGAGGGCGAGACGGTGGCGCAGTTGATGAAGACGCGGCCCTTGGCCCCGGTGAGAAGGCTGTCGCCTTGGGTCGCGAAGACCTTCTCCATCGCCTTGTCGTCGGTGACCACGGTGATGATCACATCGGCCAACGCGGTCACGTCGGCCAGCTTGAGCGGATTGGCACAACCGAGCTCCTTGGCCAAGGCCTCGGCGGATTCCGGACGTGCGTCGTAGACCGCGGTGATGTCGTGGCCTGTCTCTTTGAGGCGGCGGGCCATGTTGGCGCCCATGCGACCGACCCCGACGAATGCGATGCGTTCACTCATGATGATGGTTTCCTGTGGAATGGATTGAGGGGCGGATTCTATCCGGGGCTCGTGGTCGATGCACGCCGTTTGTCGTGACGGCGAAGCCGGAGCCCCGATTCCGGCGGCGATCTGGTGGTATCGAGAACCGACGCCCTGTCGCGGTTCAAAACAAGTCCGACTCCTTGGCGGCGATGACCTCCATGGACCGCGCCAGCAGCTGCCGTCGCGGCGCGGCCGACATCCTTCGCCGCGGATGAGGTCAGAAATTTTTCTTCGGGATCCTCCGATGGTTTGGTCGATCAACGGATCAATGTCGGGACCTTTGGAGACCCCGCGGAGAGATTCCGACGACAGGTTCACGTGGGCAGATATCGCCGCGACGTCGGGCCTACCTTGGCGGCTGGTCGGTCGGACATTGCGTCCGCGGCTCGGGATGCACCCGGTCCGGCCGGCGGCGGAAAGGGTCGGCCCTCGCGGCGTTCTTTGGTTTTGTCGGGCCTCGGGACGACCCCGCGGAGCATGGCTTTTGCGGGGACATCGCGTTGTCGCGATCGTCGACTTCGCAAAAGAATGCGTTGTGCCGGAAGAAAGCGATTGACCCG
>JANNAJ010000368.1:0-6159 GCA_031384285.1 Verrucomicrobiota bacterium | reverse complement strand
GCCCTTTACCCTCCTGTTTGGGGGGGGGGGCGCGCGTTAACTTTCATTGTTTCCGTCGCGCCACCAGATGGATGCCGGAGCCGAAGAGCCGCTGCTTCTGCATCCAGGCCCATGGGGGCGTTGATTTGATGAGACGGACCCATAGGGCTTGGTCGGGATGCGGGCGGCTGCCGAAGTATTCCGTCCTGACCACCGTGAAGCCCGCTTGCTCCACCAGTTGCACGAGCAACGGCAACGGATACTCCCGATAGACGAGTTGCTTGGGCTGGTACCCCACCACGTTGCCATCCGCGCCGACCTTCGGGGTCTTCGCGAACTCGGCGTCGCCTTCCATCGTCGACCGGCCGCGCAACACCCGGAGGGAATTCGCCAGCGTGTGCGGGTTGATCGCGCTCACCACCAAGATGCCGCCCGGGGCCAACAGTTCGCGCGCCCCCGACAAGAGAGCGAACGGGTGGTTGAAGATGATCTCGAGGACCCCGCCGAGGATGACCGCCGAGAAAGCGCCGGGAGGACATCTCCGGAAAGGGGCGCGCTCGTTGAGATTTCCTTGGAAGAACTCCGCGCCGATTTTGCCCAGGAGCATCGGTCGGTCAGGCAGGACCTCATCCGGGATGCCGTCGAACCCGCTGGTCGCGTATCCGAGCTTGTGCAGCAGGTAGCAGAAGAATCCGTTGTAGCATCCGACATCGAGGACAGGACGCGCCGTGCCGGGCGGGATGAGTTCGAACAGGTCGCGGACGATCCGTTGGAACCGTCCTTTCCCTTCGGCAAGGTGGGAATCACGGAACCAGGATCCTGCGGGATACTGGGCGCAAAGATCGCGCCATGCGTCCTCGAAAGCGGCATCGACAGGACCTTGCCCACGAACCGCGGCCGTTGTTTCCGAACCCATGAGCAAGAGGCTATCGGCGGTCCGGCGAACCGGCAAGGGACGCATTGAACGCCACGCAATCGGCGTACCGGACGCCGGACCCGCCAAAGATGTCCAAGGCGCTGCCGATGGTCAGGTCGATGCGTCCTTTGCTGAGGCGCTCCGTCAGCTCGAGGTCCGCGAGCGAACGCGCTCCGCCGGCATAGGTCGTCGGCAATGGCGACCAGACGGCCAGCTTCTCCACGAGATCGCCGTCGATGCCGCGGCACAGCCCTTCGACGTCCACCGCGTGGACGAGGAACTCGGCGCAATGGTCCGCGAGCATGGCGAACGTCTCTTCCCCGAGGACCAACGAGGTGGGCTTCTGCCAACGGTCGGTGAACACGACATGCTCGTCGCCGCGCCTTCGGCAGCTCAGGTCGAGCACGAGGCGTTCCTTGCCGATGAGCGCGACCAGCTGCCTCAGACGGTCCCATTCCAAGCGCCCGTCGCGGAAGACCCAAGAGGTGACGATGACGTGCGAGGCGCCGGCGTCCAGCCAGGTCCGCGCGTTGTCGGCGGTGACGCCGCCGCCGAGTTGGAGGCCGCCCGGCCAAGCCGCGAGGGCTTCGCGGGCCGCCGCTTCGTTCCTGGGCCCGAGCTGGATCACATGCCCGCCGACGAGCGCGTCGCGTTCGTAGATCTTGGCGAACCATCCGGGCGCTTGCTCGGCCACGAAATTGGTGGTCACGCCGGCGCCGCTGTCCGTCAACGTGCCGCCGACGATCTGGGTCACACGGCCGTCGCGGAGGTCGATGCACGGTCGGAACACTGGAAGAAGCTAAACGGCGGACCGCGCCGGCAAAAGCATGGAAAGCGTCCGGACCTTGCCATCGGTCGTCGCGTACCCCGGCCCGACCTCAGCCTTGCGGGAGCGTTCGCACCCGATCGCCGACGCGGGCGGGATCGCCGAGCGCAGCCCTGATGAGGCTACAGATGACGCCGACGTCGTCGACCGAGACGGCGGTGCCGGTCGGGAGGACGACCACCCGCGCCGCGATCCGCTCGGTCTCCAGGAGGAGCAGGCCGGCGTGCGGGAAGAGCGACCGGTACGGCTCCATGCGGTGCACGCCGGGCCAGAAATATTTCCGGGCGAGCACGTTCTCGGCCTGAAGGACGCGGACCAGCGCATCGCGGGAGAGACCCGTGACGGTGTCGTCGACCTCGACGACGACGTACTGGTGGTTGTTGCGCTCGGTATCGTCGTACCCGACGAGCTTCACTCCTGGCAGGCCGGCCAATCCCTCGGAATAGGCGGCATGGTTCCGTCGGTTCACCGCGATCACCTCGCCGATGCTCTCGAGACAGGTCAGGCCCATCGCGGCGCAGGCCTCGGTCATCTTCCCGTTGGTCCCGACGTGGATGACGTTGTCGAAACCCGCGAAACCGAAGTTCGTCATCAGCCGGATCCGCTCTGCGAGCGCGTCGTCGTCGGTCGTGATGGCGCCGCCTTCGAACGAGTTGAGGAACTTCGTCGCGTGGAAGCTGAACACTTCCGCGAGCCCGAAACCGCCGACCATGCGGCCGCGGTGCGAGCACCCGAACGCATGGGCGGCATCGAACATCAGCTTGAGCCCGCGGCGACGCGCGATGTCCGAGAGCGCCTCGATGTCGCAGGGGCGGCCCCACACGTGCGTGGCGAGGATCGCGGTCGTGCGCGGGGTGATGTGCCGCTCGACCCGCGCCGGGTCGATGTTGTGGGTCGCCGGATCCATGTCCGCGAACACCGGCGTGATCGCCTGCCACTGGAGTGCGTGGGCCGTGGCCACGAAGGTGTAGGCCGGCACGATGACCTCGCCTTCCAGGTCCGCCGCGCGGGCGGCGATCTCCAGTCCGATGGTCGCGTTGCAGACGCAGATGACGTGCTTCACGCCGACGTGCCGGGCGATCTCGTGCTCGAACTCCTTCACCAACGGTCCGTTGTTCGAGAGCCAGCGCCGGTCGAGCATCTGGTCGAAGCGTTCGAACAACCGCTTGCGGTCGCCCAAGTTTGGTCGGCCGACGTGCAGGGGTTCGGGGAACGCGGGCTTCCCGGAGAACACCGCGAGGGCGGGCGGACCGTCTTTTTCTGCGTCGTGCATCGAGAGAGGAGACAGGTTTCAGCCCGGTGGCGCCGGCGGCATGCCCACCGCACGTCGTCGGTGGCAAGGGCACTTCCAAGAGGCGGAGACCGCGGCGGACAGTACAAGCGGCTTCCGGGCAAGACAACGTCACCCTCGGGTTTCTGCCACGGCCGGCGCATCTGCGGACCGCGGCGCGCATTGCTCGGTTCATCCCCCGCATCGTCCTCTACCAGGCTCGAAACCGGCGTGGACTTCCTTCCTGCGGTTTGCCCACCTTTGTCGCATGAGAACCCCGCTGGCCGTCGCGTTCTGTCTATGCGTCGGCTTCGCCTCGTCCCTGCTCCCGGCGCACGCGGCGTTCCGCGCGGGCATCGCGGTGCGGATCGTCACGCCGGAACCGCTGTTGCCCGTGAGCGGCGGCGTCGGCCCGTCGAACCCGGTGAAGGAGAAACGCGGCGAGATCACCGTCCGCGCGATGGTCGTCGAACAGGACGGCACGCGGATCGCTTTCGTGAGCACGGATTTCCTCGGGTTCCCGTCGGTGCTGGGGGACCGCGTGCGCGCCAAGGTGAAGGCGATCCCGGCGGACCACATCCTCATCGGCGCGACCCATACCCACAGCGCGCCCGACGCGTATTGCTTCCCGGACGGCAAAGGCGGCACGAGCGGCGACCTGGCGTACCTCGGCACGGTCGTCGACAAGGCCGCGGCCGCGATCGACGAGGCCGTCGCCAAACTCCAACCGGCGACCTTCCGCAGCGCGACCGGCGATGCCCGCGGCCAGATCGCCTACAACTACTACGCCCCCGAACTCTACGACCCGCGCGTGAACGTGCTCCAGGCCGTCGGCGCCGACGGCAAGCCGCTCGCGACGCTCGTGAACTACGCGGTGCATCCGGAGATCCTCGGTTCCGACGCCGGCATCTGCTCGCCGGACCTCGTCGGACCGCTCTACGACCGCATCGCCGAGGCAGGCGGCGGCATCGGGATCTTCATGAACTCCGCCCAGGGTGGCATGGTCACCGCCGATAACCGCCTCAAAGGCGGCGGCGAGGTCCGGACATGGGAAGAATGCCGACGCATCGGACGACTGCTCGCCGACGAATCGCTTCGCATCATCCACGACGCCCCGGTGCAGGCGGAGCCCAAGGTCCGCATCGCGTCCCGGCAGGTGAAGTTCCCGGTCGAATCGCCGCTCCTGCTCGCCATCATGCGCGCCTCGCCGCTCGGATATCCGGCCGACGCCTCCGGCACGGTGTCGACACGGATCGCCTTGGTCTCGCTCGGCACCGCCCAGATCCTCACCATCCCCGGTGAAGCGCTTCCGAACATCGGTTTCTATCTGAAACGGAAGATGCGGGGAGGACAGAACTGTCTCTTCGGCCTCACCAACGACGCGTTCGGCTACATCCTCACCGAGGTCGATTGGCAGAGCTTCAAGCGCTACGACTACGTGAGCCGCACCTGCCTTGGCGAGAAGACCGGGGAGATCCTCATCGAGGAGGCGTTGAAACTGATCGCGGAGAACCCGATGTCTGCGCCCTGAGCCCTGAGGCGTCTCACGGCTGCTCGTCGTCGGGCGCGTGACGGTCGGCGCGGTTGCGCGAGGCCTCCACTTTGACGTAGTGCAGCAGCACCGGCGCGAAGATCATCCCGGGCAGCCCCATCAGCCGCTCACCGACCACCAGGCCGATCAGCGTGAGCCACATGGGGTTCTTGATCCGGTCGCCGATGATCTTCGAGTTCAGGAAGTACTCGAGCTTGTGGAGCACCACGAGGAACACCAGGGCGGCGAACGCGACTTTCGGCGATATGCTGAAGCCCACGCCGATGATCAGCGTGTTGCTCATCAGGTTTCCGACGATCGGCAACAGCCCGAGCAGGAACGTGAGGGCCACGATCACCGGCACGTACGGGTAGCCGTTCCAGAGCAGGAACCCGGAGGTCATCACCGTGTTGATGGCCGAGATCAGGATCTGAGCACCGATGACCGTGGAGAAGCTGCGGAAGAAGGTGATCGCCCGCAGCGCCAGCTCGCGGCTCACCGTCGCGTAGAGGCTTCCCCGCACGGCGTGAGGATCGCCCTCCATGATGAACTTCGAGTTGAGGAACAAGCTCGCCGCCGCGACCAGCCCGATGAAGAACGAGGCGATCTCGAACACCGCGCCCCGGGCATAGGTCCCGATGTTGGCGACCTTCGTCTGCACCCATGCCAGCGCGAGCGGCTTCAGGCTGGCGTAATCGGTGAACGGCAGGTCGAGCCCCTTGCGCTCGGCGTACTCGACCACGGCCGGGATGGTCGTCTCCGCGATCTTGGGCAAGGTCACGTAGGCCGCTCTGGAGAAGTACCCGAGCCCGACCACGATCGTGGTCGCCAAGAGCGCGTAGAGCAGGAGCGCCAGCCACTTGCGTCCGCCCCACAGGAAAAGCCGCAGCGCGAAGAACCCGAACAGCGCCGTGAGCACCAGCGTCGCCAGGTGCAGCCACCCGATGAGGACGAGGACGACCAGCATGATCGCGTAGGAGATGCGGGCGGACCGGCTCGCGGAGCCAGGGCGTCGGATGGAGGAGGATGTCATGCGCTGAGGTCGGGCCGCCGATAGTCTGTATGCTCCCGACCGCTTGCACAACCCGCGGCCTGCGCCGCCACCGCCGATCAAACCGGAGGCGCGGCGGGCGGGAGGTGATGGTGATGATGGAACAGCGTCGCGCGGTTCCGGTACAGGTACGCCACGATGAAGGCGTTGATCAGCATCACCAGCAGCAACCCCACGTGGAACTTGTGCGACAGCTCGAAGACCTCGATCGGGATGAAGAACGCCGACTGCCCGATCGCCAGCCATCCGGCCCATTGGGCCCGGAACGAGAGACCGATGCCCTCGACCGAGGCCAGCAATCCGTAAAGCAGCGAGCCCGACGCCAGCCAGAGCATCGACGACGGCGTCACCTGCGACAGGTTCTCCGCCATGTCGGCGAAGAACTTCTTCTCCGGGTCCAAGTGGAACAGGTCCAGCACCCGGTGCAACTCGAACGGGAGGTTGTTGTCCGAGAGCGTGTACAGCCCCAGCGCGGCCGAGAAGAAGAAGGCCCCCTTCAGCAGCTTGATCGCGATGATCGCGTTGAGCGCCGGGGCCCTCGGAAGTTTCTCGGGCTTCTGCGCACCTTGGGCATCAGAAGGCCGAC
>JANNAJ010000357.1:0-8669 GCA_031384285.1 Verrucomicrobiota bacterium | reverse complement strand
AGTATATCCGAAGCCGTCCGCCCGGACTCTTCGACCATGATATGCGGCTCGCCGATCTCTCCCGGCGCGGCGACATCCTCCACCGGCTCGACCAGGTGGTGGACTGGAATCTCTTCGTCCCGCCCATCGAGAAGGCGCTGGCGAAGCCGGTTGTGGCTCCCGGTGGACGGCCCGCCTGGCATCCGAAGGTCATCTTCAAGCTCCTGGTCGTCCAACGCCTCTACAATCTCTCGGACGAGCAGGTGGAGTTCCAGTTGGCGGACCGACTGAGCTTCCAGCGCTTCGTCGGGCTCACGCTCGCCGACGCGGTGCCCGACCAGAACACGCTCTGGGGCTTCCGCGAGGAACTCCGCAGATCCGGCGTCCTCGACCGGCTCTTCGCGCTGTTCAACGAGGCGCTGCGAAGCCGCGGGCTACTGCCGAAGGACGGGCATATCGTCGATGCCACGTTCGTCGAGGTCTCCAAGCAGAGGATCAGCCGGGAGGAGAATGCCGAGATCAAGGAGGGCCGGATCCCGGAGGGTTGGAAGGACGATGCCAAGATGCTGAGCCACAAGGATCTGGATGCACTTTGGACCAAGAAGAACGCGCAGTCTTTCTACGGGTTCAAGAACCACGTGAAGGTCGATGCCGCGAGCAAACTGATCGAGTCAGCGGTGGTCACGGACGCCGCGGTCCATGACTCGCAGGCCCTGGAGGACCTGGCCCACAGCGGGGATCGGGTGCTCTATGCCGACAGCGCCTACTCCGGGGCACCGATCGCCGCGATGCTCGCCGCGCGGGACATCGCGCCTCGGATCTGCGAGAAAGGAACGAGGGGACACCCGCTGACCAAGAAACAGATGAAATCGAACCGCAAGAAATCCCGCATCCGATCCCGGGTCGAGCACGTGTTCGCCGTGATGAGCGGACAGGCGGGCCGGGTATTCCTCAGATACATCGGCGCCGCACGGACGAAGGCTGCGGTCGTGATGATGAACCTGACCTACAATCTGGTCCGCTACGAGCAGATCATCCGGTTGGACCTGATGCCGCGGCGGGCCTGATCCGGAATCACATCTATACCTGATAAAATCCACGTCTCGTGCCGACCGGCCCGAGGATTTCATCCGCACTCGACCCTATCGAGAGCGGTTCCCAACAAACCCCAGAGGGAGATGTGATGGCGCAAAACAGGGTTTTCGGAAGTGCCATTATGTTAGTCTCAGTTATCATCTGCACGCACAACCGCGCGGCGCGGTTGGAGACATGCCTGCGGGCGCTCCAGCCCGCTCCGGATGCCGTCAACTCCGGCGAGGTCATCGTGGTCGCGAACGCGTGTCATGATGACACCGTCGCACGGGTAACAGCGCTCAGGCCGGGATTCGGGATTCCGCTGCGGGTCATCGAAGAGCCGCAGCCGGGGCTGTCCCATGCCCGGAACGTGGGCGCAACGGCGGCGCAAGGCCGATATCTTGTCTATCTGGACGATGACGCCGTCCCGGCCGCGGGCTGGTTGGATGCCTACGAGAATTATTTCCGGGAGTATCCGGGCATCGCCGGCGGTGGCGGCCCGATCGAGCCCGATTGGGGCGGGTTGCTGCGGCCGAGCTATTGGCGAGCGGAATTCGAGGTCAACCAAGGGCGTCTCCGGTTCCCGTCGACGACGGTCGTCTTTCCGGACGACTGCTTGCCCTTCGGTGGGAACATGTTCCTGCGGGCGGACACCTTCCACGCGCTGGGCGGCTTTGATCTGGGCCTCGGCATGAACGGCAAACGCGTCGGCCTGGGCGAGGAGACGGACTGGTTCCTGCGTCTCAAGAAGACCGGCGCGACGCTCGGCTACGTGGCGGGCGCCGAAGTCTCCCACTGGGTGAACCCCCGGGGCATCACCCGTGCCGGGCTTCGTCGCCGCGCTTTCGAGGCGGGCGTCGTCTCGGTCCAGGTCTTCGACGCTCCTCGACCTGGCCGGGGTTGGCTCGGTTGGTGCCGGCACACGGTGTCGGCCGCCGTCCGCGGGCGGCTCCACATGGGCGAGCAGGTCTTCCTCCTGATGGAGCTGGGACGCCTCTGGGCGACCTTGGGCCGCGATCGCACGGCGGGCACGCCCTGATCCGCAGGACGGGACACCGGCCGCGCTCCTCGTTCACCGCGCCCGGGGATGGAAACGGTCGTGGATCTCGGCAAGCCGCTGGCCGGCCACGTGGGTGTAGACCTCGGTCGTCGCGATGCTCGCATGGCCGAGAAGTTCCTGGATCACCCGGAGGTCCGCGCCGTGCTCCATAAGGTGCGTGGCGAAGCTGTGCCGCAACATATGCGGGGTCACGTGGCGGCCGATCCCGCGGCGTCGGACGCACTTCCCGATCCGCAACCAGAGGGTGACGTGCGCGAACGCGCTGCCTCGGCTCGTCAGGAAGACCGCCGCCGGCGACTTCGGGCGCACGAGCTCCGGGCGGACGCCCAAGTACCGCCGCAACGCCGTGACGGCCCTCGCCCCGACCGGCACCACGCGCTCCTTGTCGCCTTTGCCGATGACCGTGACGAACCCTGCGTCGAGATGCAGCTGCTCCAGCCGGATCCCGCGCAGTTCGGCCAACCGCAGCCCGCTCGCGTACGCCAGCTCCAGCACCGCGTGGTCGCACAGGTCGTTCGGATCGGCCACCGCCGCATCGGGCGGCGCCAGCAGGAGGTCGATCTCTTCTTCGGTCAGCGCCTTGGGCAGGGTCTTCCAACGCTTCGGGAGGGCGAGGTTCTTCGCCGGGTCGGTGGTCACGAAGCCCTCATCCAGAGCGAAACGGTAGAACGCCCGCAACGCCGCCACCTGGAGATAGACGCTCGCCGGGCTGAGCCGTGCGGCGCTTGCCGGCTCCGCACCGGCCGGACCCGGGGCGATCTTCGCCGGGCGGCCCGGCTTCCGTCGGCGCTCCGGGTCGGCGAGGTCGCCGGGCGACTCGGCGGCAGGACGGGTGCGCAGATGCTCCAGGTAATCCATCAGGTCGCGGAACTTCACGTCGGGCCAAGCCGTCAACCCGCGCCGCGCCGCCCACGCGGTGAACTGGCCCAGCTGGTGCGCATAGGTCCGTTGGGTGTGCTCCGCCTGTCCGCGCTCGTGGCGCAGATGGACGAGGAACTCCTCGACGAGCGTTGTCAGTCCGGATCCCACAGGTCGCGCGAATGGACACGGAACGGATCGCCGAAGGGAGCGGAAAATCGGGCTTTGTGCCGCCCCGAGGACAGTGACCGGCAGACCTGCTCCTTGCTTTCAGATACGGACCAGGCCCGTTCCCCCCACCGGTGCCCGGTTTGACAGACCGGGCGCGTTTTGCATTACTCCGCGCGCAGCCGAAGGCCGGCCCTTCCAGAGGCCGGACACGGGGGAACCGATCTCCGCAGCGCAACCAGCGCGGCGGACGGGGCGCACGGCACCGGGCAACCGGGGCCAAGGTCACTTCCAGGACCAAGCCCGACAGCTAACCTCGCAGGCCGATTGGGAGGGCAGTCCTACCGCCGGACGCGGACGGACGACGCCCTGTTCTGAACACAGCGCGTCCGACCGTGTCATCATGAAAGTCTATTCGCATACCCAACGGGCGGGCCGTTGGCTCCTCATCCCGCTGACCGGTGCCTTGGGGCTGGTCGCCGGTGCAGTGCTATCGCAGGTCTGGCAGTTCGCTCTGGGCATGCCGGTCCTCGCGGTCTTGGGCTGGCTCTTCAGCTCGCTGACCGTTGACGTCACGGCCGACGAGCTCCGGTGGCGCTTCGGACCCGGCCTGATCCGGCGGAAAGTGCCTTTGAAGAACGTCGTGGCAGCGGAGGCCGTGACCACTTCGTGGGCGGACGGCTGGGGGATCCACCACACCCGCTTCGGTTGGCTCCACAACATCGCCGGGTTCCAGGCCATCGCTCTGCGACTGGGCGACGGCCGGCGGTTCGCGGTCGGCACCGACGAACCGGGACCGCTCTTGGCCGCGCTCCAGCGTGCCGCCTCCATTTCCCATGCAAACTGAGATGAACCGGTCCCGCTTGGCCGGTCTGACGCTCGCCGCTCTCGGCGTCGTCTACGGCGACATCGGCACGAGCCCGCTCTACGCGATGCGCGAGTGCTTCAACCCGGAGCACGGCGTGCTGCCTACCCCGGAGAACGTCCTCGGCGTGCTCTCGTTGCTGCTGTGGTCGCTCATCCTGATCGTCACGGTGATGTACCTGGTGTTCGTTCTCCGGGCGGACAACAAGGGAGAAGGCGGCATCTTGGCGCTCATGGCGCTGGCCTTCCCCGAGCGGCGTTCCGACACGCCACGGACGCGCCTCACCGCGGTGATGCTCGGGCTCGGGCTCTTCGGCGCGGCGCTGCTCTACGGCGACGGGATGATCACGCCCGCGGTGACCGTGCTCGGCGCCATGGAAGGACTCGATGTGGCCACACCGAAGCTGGCGCCGTACATCGTGCCGTTGTCGGTGGCCATCCTCGTCGGGCTGTTCGCCTGCCAGCGCGCCGGAACGGGCACGATCGGGAAGGTGTTCGGACCGGTCATGGTCGTGTGGTTCCTCGTGATCTCCGTGCTCGGGATCGGTGGGATCATCCAGGAGCCGCGCGTCTTCGGAGCCCTCAACCCGATGCACGCGGTCCGGTTCTTCGCGGACAACGGATGGGTCGGGTTCGTCGTGCTCGGCTCGGTGTTCCTCGTGGTGACCGGCGGCGAGGCGTTGTACGCCGACATGGGGCACTTCGGGCGGAAACCCATCCGGATCGCGTGGTTCGGGCTGGTCCTGCCGTCGCTGGTGCTGAACTACCTCGGCCAAGGCGCGCTGCTGATCGACCATCCCGAAGCGGCGGTGAACCCCTTCTACAAGTTGGCGCCGACCTGGGCGCTGTACCCCCTGGTCGGGCTCGCGGCGGCAGCGGCGGTCATCGCGTCGCAGGCTCTGATCAGCGGCGCCTTCTCGCTGACGATGCAGGCGGTGCAGCTCGGCTATCTGCCGCGCATCGCCATCGAACACACGAGCGCGCACGAGCGCGGGCAGATCTACATCCCCAAGGTGAACTGGGCGCTCATGGTCGCGTGCGTCGCCCTCGTCGTCGGCTTCCGCACGTCGTCCGCGCTCGCCGCGGCCTACGGGATCGCGGTGACGCTCACGATGCTCGTCACGACGCTGCTCTTCCACTTCGTGGCGCGCCGGCTCTGGGGATGGAGCTTCTGGCAGGCCTCGGCGGTCAGCGGCATCGCCTTCGTGATCGAGCTGGCGTTCTTCGGGGCGAACGCGCTGAAGATCCTCCACGGCGGCTGGTTCCCCCTCGTCGTGGGCGCCGTGCTGTTCACGCTCATGTCGACGTGGAAGACGGGACGCCAGCTGCTCTGGAAGCGCGTCCGGGAGAGCGCGCTACCGGTGGACCAGTTCCTCGCCAGCGTCGAACGCCGCGAACCGCTGCGCGTGAAGGGCACCGCGGTCTACCTCGCCGGCAACTCGGACGGCGTGCCGCTGGCGCTGCTGCACAACCTGAAACACAACAAGGTGCTCCACGAGCGCGTCGTCTTCCTGACCATCTTGGTCGACGACTCGCCGCACGTCGCCGAGTGCGAGCGCCTCGGGGTGGAGGAGCTCGGCCACGGCGTCTGGCGGGTGAAGTCGCGCTTCGGGTTCATGGAGGAACCGGACGTGCCGGACGTGCTCCGCCGCTGCGGCGACCTCGGGCTGCGGTTCAAGGAGCAGGAGACCACGTTCTTCCTCAGCCGCGAGACCATCATCCCGTCGAAGCGCAGCGGCATGGCGCTCTGGCGCGAACGGCTCTTCGCCATCATGTCCCGCAACGCGCAGAGCGCGACGGCGTTCTTCCGGCTCCCGGCGAGCCGGGTCGTCGAGCTCGGCATGCAGGTCGAGATCTGAGATGGCCGGCCGAGGTCCCGCGATGTTCCGCCGATCGCTCACCGAGATCGTCGTCGCCACGCGCGGTCGTGGCTTCCACGAGGTCACGACCCAGGTCGCAAGGTCGGTCGGCGACAGCGGCGTGACCACCGGTCTCTGCTCGTTGTTCCTCCGGCACACGTCGGCGTCCCTGCTCATCCAGGAGAACACGGATCCGGACGTGCGCGCCGATCTCGAGGACTTCTTCGCGAGGCTCGTCCCGGACGGCGACCCGCGCTCCATCCACGCCGCGGAGGGCGACGACGACATGGCCGCGCACATCCGCACATCGTTGACGTCTGTGAACTTGAGCATCCCGGTCGGCGACGGCGCGCTCGCGCTCGGGACCTGGCAGGGGATCCACGTCTCGGAACACCGGATCCGTCCGCATCGCCGCAGCCTCGCGGTGCATATCGCGGGCGCGTGATCCGGTGGTGACGGCCCGAGCGGAGCGGTGGACATCCGCCACCGGTGGGCAATCCTCGCGGCCGTGCGGCCCATCTATCTCGACCACAACGCCACCACCCCGCTGGACCCCTTCGTCCGCGCGGCGATGGAGCCGTTCCTCGCGGAGGTATGGGGCAATCCTTCGAGCGTCCACTCGGTCGGCCGCGCGGCCCGGGCCGCTCTCGACGACGCGCGGTACCGGCTCTCGGCGCTGTGGCGCTGCAGACCGAGCGAGGTGGTGTTCACCGGCGGCGGGACCGAAGCCGACAATCTCGCGGTGTTCGGGACCGCCCGTCTGCTCAAGGCCAAGGGACGTCACCTCGTAACCTCGTCGGTCGAGCACCACGCGGTTCTGCACGCGTTCCGGCATCTGGCCGAGCACGAGGGCTTCGACGTGACGTACCTGCCGGTGGACGCCTTCGGACGCGTGGGCGTCGAGGACGTCGAGGACGCGTTGCGCAAGGACACGACGCTGGTGTCCGTGATGGCGGCGAACAACGAGGTCGGCACGATCCAGCCGGTCGCCGAGATCGGTGCGCTCTGCCGCGAGCGCGGCGTCCGGTTCCACACCGACGCGGTGCAGGCTTTCGGCAAGCTGCCCTTCCGCGACATCCACCAGTTCGAGGCCGACCTCGTGTCGGTGTGCGCGCACAAATTCTGCGGACCGAAAGGGGCGGGAGCGCTGTTCATCCGGTCTCCGCTGCAGCCGCTGCCGACCCAGGTCGGCGGCGGCCACGAGAACGAACGCCGCGCCGGCACCGAGAACCTCGCGGCGATCGTGGGCCTGGTGGAGGCATCGGAACGGTTCGTGCCGTCACCGGTGTTCGCCGAGGCCGCGCTGCGACCCCTCGCGGCCCGGCTCGCCGCCGCTGCCGCCTCGGTGCCCGGTGTGACGTTGCGGGGCCATCCGGAGGCGCGGTTGGCGAACACGGTCGCCTTCACGGTCGAAGGCGCGGACAGCATCGCGCTGATGGCCGCGCTCGATCTCGAAGGTATCTGCGCTTCGAGCGGCTCCGCCTGTTCCGCGGGCTCCTTGGAGCCGAGCCATGTGTTGAAGGCCATGGGCGTGCCGCCCGCGGAAGCGAACGCGCTCGTCCGCTTCTCGCTCGGCAGGGAGAACACCGAGGAGGAGGTCGGACACGTGGCGGAGGCCTTGCCGCGGATCATCCACCGGCTGCGCGGACGCTGATGCCGGGCACCGATCGACGGGAAGCGCCGTCGACACGGAAAAGCCCGCTTCGCGGCGGGCTTTGTCGTAGGGACCCTGATCGGGATCCCGTGGTCCACGGGACGGCTCAGGCCCGCTCCATGTATTTGCCGGTACGGGTGTCGACCTTGATCTTCTCGCCGGTCTTGATGAACAGCGGGACGAGCACGGGGACACCGGTCTCGAGCGTGGCCGTCTTCTGGACGTTGTTGGCGGAATCGCCGCGGATGCCTTCCGGCGCGTCGGTGACGGTCAGGATGACGCTGGGCGGGATCTCGACCTGGACGGCCTTTTCCTCGACGAAGGTCATGGTGACCGTGGCGTTCTCGACGAGGTAGTTCTTGGCGTCGCCGACCAGTTCGGGCGTGACGGTGACCTCCTCGAAGCTCTCCGGGTTCACGAAGACGTAGTCCTCGCCGGATTTGTAGCTGAACTCCATCTTGTAGGTCATCAACGGCACGGTCTCGACCTTCTCGGTGGAGCTGAACCGCACGTCCATCGACTTGCCGGTGCGGATGCTGCGGAGGATGGCTTGCACGAAGGCACGCAGGTTTCCCGGGGTACGGTGGGTCACCTCGAGCACGACGCAGACGTCGTTGTTGTAGGTGATCGCCGTGCCCTTGCGGAGGTCGTTCGCGTTGACTGCCATAAGCCTAGAAAGTTGGTGTATCTGCCCGGATTTCCGGTGGAAAGAGACGCGGACGCTAACCTAAGAGAAGTTGCTGGCAAGCCCCCATTTCCCGATGCCCGATGCGCCCTTGCTAGGATCGGTCTGATAAGCAGTGTCGCCCAAAGCCTCCATGATTCCATCGCCCCTATGAGATCTCCCATCGCTCCGCACATCGCTTGCACCACGCCCGGGCCGACCGTCGTTTCCGGATCCATCCGCTTCGCCGGCCACGTCATTGGCATCCTCTCGTTCGCCCTCTGGGCGTCTCTCCAGGCGGCGGATCCGGCCCCAACGACGCCCGCCCCGGCTGCCCCTGCACCTGCAGTCGAGGCGTCCGCCAAGAGCCCGGGTTGGACGGCCACCCTTTCTCCGGCGGACGCCCGCCTCATCACCCAACCGCGTCCTTTGGACGGTGGCGTCGGGCTGATCAGCCGCCTGCGCCCCAAACGCTATCTGCTGCACACC
>JANNAJ010000346.1:0-40579 GCA_031384285.1 Verrucomicrobiota bacterium | reverse complement strand
TGGGTCACGGCAGCTCCTGGCCATGGCGGGCCAACGGAGCCTCATACCAAGTCCGGGTGATCTCTGGTCGGACCGTTGGCGGGTCGCCCCCGCAACCCGCTCGGCTTGCAGGGCAAGCCGCCCACAACATGAAGCCGAGTTCTGCCGGTATCCACCAAGAGTCGGTATCAGACGGTTTCTCGCGGAAACCTCCGGCACCAATCGCTCGCCGTCGTCGGAGACGGCATCGCTCCGCAGGCCCTCGGATCGCCCATTCGGGACAGCGGTCGGTCACGACGACCGTGGCCGCGTCACGGGAAAGCAAGGCTGCTTGGTGTCAGAACCGGGCCGTCAGCACGACCCGCGCGGAGAGCGGCTCCACGGGATGCGAATGGATGTCGTTGTAGCCTCCGGATCCCGCGTCGTAGCGAGGGTCTGCCGGGTTGATGGCCTCCCCGCGCAGACGCGAGGAGTACAGGTAGTCGATGTCGCTGTCCTTCCGGTCGAGCAGGTTGAAGGCCTCCACCGCGAGCGTCCAATCGGCGTTGAAACGGTAGCCCGCCTGCGCGTTGAGCATCAGCGTGCCGGCGCTGCGGACGGAATCGTCCTCGATCAACGGGCGCGGCCCGAAGTAGCGGAGGCGCAGGCTGGCGAAGAAGCCTTTCAGTGCCGGATGGTCGTGCACGCTGACGCCGGCCGCGACAACGGTCTCGATGCTGCCCGGGATCTCCCGTCCGGCCGGATCGGCGTCGCGGAACCGGGCCCGGGACCCGCTCAGGTCGACGTCGAGCGTGAGCCACTTCGTGGCCGTGTAGTAGTTGGCGAACTCGATCCCATAGCGGCGGCTCGGGCGGCTCGCTTCGGTGCTGCCCGCGTCGCCGACGAAGAGCAGCTCGGAATCGATGTCGAGCCACCACACGGACACCGTGCTCTGCAGGTCCTTCACGGCGAGGGTGCGGATCCCGAACTCGGCGCCGTAGGTCCGCGCGAGCGGATCCACCGGGGTCGTCGCCGCGCCGGTCGCCGGATCGACCGTCGTGGTCGCTCCGCGGCCGTCGTTGCTGTGGAAGCCGAGCCCGCCGTCCAGATAGAACTCCGTGTCGGCCCACGGTCCGATCACAAGGGCGGCTTTCGGGCTGGCCAAGGTGGCGTCCTTGGTCCCGCTGTTGGCCGGGTTGTCGGAACGGATGTCGAAGCGGTAGTGGTCCACGCGCGCGCCGAGGGTGGAGCGGAGCTTGTCTCCCCACCGCGTCAGGTCCTGCACGTAGGGCGAGATGCTGATCTCGCCCACGGTGTCGGCGCGCGTCGTCGAGAGGAGCTGGCGGCGTTCCGTCGCGTCCAGCCCGTTCTCGATGTGGTCGCCGCGCACCTGGATCCCGACGGTGTCCTCCATCTCGTGCCCGGCCAGTTCGTGCTTCCAGGTATGGTGCGCCTTCAGCCCGCCGAAGCCGCGACGGTCGTGCTGCTCGAACTGGTCGCCGCGGACCGGGTCGGCGAGGAAGTAGGTGAAGTTCGAGAACAGGTCCAGGTCGTAATAAACGCCATAGACCTGGGCCTCGGTGTGGCCCGAGTCGGTCTCGTGATGCCAAGCGGCGGCGAGGCTGAAGCGCTTCGACTCGCCGCCGTCGGAATCGTCGAGCGCGTCGTAGCGACCGATCGGCGCGCGCCGGGCCACCTGGTCGGTCGAATCCCAACGGCCTGCGTAGGCGAGCGCGGTCACGTCGAAGCCGGTGCCGTCGTGTTCTTGGCTGTAGCGGAGGACGCCGTTGATCTTCTGGTAGTCCTGAGGATTCGTCCACGGGCCGTCGTCGTGCGCCAGTTCCAGGCCGTAGAGCAGGTTCCCCGGACCGGTCTTGCCGGAGCCGGCGAACACACCGCGCGCGTATCCGAACGAGCCTGCTTCGAGCTGCGCGAGCCCTCCGTCGAGAGTCTTCGCGTAGCTTAGATCGGCCGCGCCGGCGGACCCGAAATCACCGACGTCCGCGTAGTAGGGCCCCTTGCGGTAGTGGACGGTCTCGACGAGTTCCGGGATGAGGAAGTTGAGGTCGGTGTAGCCTTGGCCGTGGGCGTGTGTCGGGAGGTTCACCGGCACGCCGTCGAGCGACGTCGCGAAATCGGTCCCGTGGTCGAGGTTGAAGCCGCGGAGGAAGTACTGGTTCGCCTTGCCCGCGCCGCTGTGCTGCGTCGCGAGAAGCCCGGGAACCGTCTCCAGCACTTCGCCTGGCCGGAGCAGCGGCCGGAGATCGAGATGGTCGCGGCCGACGTAGCCCTCGCTGCTCGCCGCGGCGATCGCCAACAACGGATCGGCGCGCCCGGTGACGACCTGTTTCTGCATCACCTCGGGCTCGTGCGCGAGGAGCAGCGCGGGGAGGAGCAGGCCGGCGAGGCCGGCGACCGGACGGACGGAGTTTCGTTTGTTCATGGTGCCCGTGCCGGTCGTCCGCACGCGGACCGGCGACGCAGGTTTTTCAACGTTCGGGCAGCAAAAAGCCACCCGCACGACAGCTACGGAAACGTTTCCGCCATCGCTGCCCCGGGTGGATGGTCAAAGGAAGTCAGGATCAGGCCGGCCCGGCAAGCGATGCGTGGCGGAACGCATGTCGCAGGTTCCAACGATTGAGACCGCGGACCGGATGCATGCGAAGCATGCAAGATCCACGGCGATGGCAGCCGCGGACGATCCGGTCAGTTCCGGAACTTCTTGTGGCACCCGGCACAGGCCTCGCCTGCCGCTTTCCACAGAGCGTCGGCTTGCCGGTGGGCGGCCTCGTCGAGCGTCGTCGCGCTGGAACCGAGCAGGGCGTGCAGGTCCTTTGCGTCGGATTCCGCTTTGCGGAGAAGTCCGAGGAACGTGTCGCCCTTGGCCTGTGCCAAGGCATCGCGCTGGAGTTCGCGATAGGCCTCTTGCAACAGCAGCACCTCGGTCGCAGGGATGAGGTCGGGTCGGCCCGGCGGGACGCGCCAGCCGGCCTTTTGCACGGCCTTCAGGTCGTCCCAACGATGGTCGATCGCGACCATGGCGTCGACGAGGCCGGACACTTCGGCACGGGACGGGAAAGCGTCCGGCACGCGCGCGAGATCCTCAGCCGTGGGCATGTGGAACCCGGCGTTGGCGCGGTAGAGTCCGGCGTAATCCGGCGAGGTGCCTGCCTGCTTCATCCAGGCGACGGCTTGGTCCGGCGTCCAGCCGGCGGTGGCCTGGCAGATCACGCCGACGGCCGCGGGACCGCGGTGCTTGCCGTGATGGCAGTGGACGAAGACGGGGCCTTCCAGCGTCCGCGCCGCTTGGGTCAAGCGCGCCGCCGTCTCCGCCGGGATGCCGTCGTAGCCGAGCGGGATATGGACGTAGCGCAGCTGGAATTTCGCGGCGCGTTCCACGTCGGGCCGGGTGCCGTCCACCGAGAGGATCGTCTTCACCCCGAGCTTCCGCAGCGAGGCGAAGGCCTCGTCGCCTTCGGGTCGGCTACCGGAATAGATGCGGTCGGTCGCGCGGAAGAGATTGTCGATCCCCGGCGCCTGGAGCGGTCCGACCTTCGGGGGCATCGGGGCGGACCCGGTGTCCACCGGCTCCTGCGCCGTCGCGATCGACACGACCGCGCAGACCGCTGCCGCGCGAAAGAACTTGGCGAGGGTCGGGAAGGTCATGCGGAGAACGCCGCGACGAGAGCAGCCGTGGACATCTGCGGCAAGCGTCGCGGCGTCACGCAGCTTCGCCGAGATGGCGGCGGAGCAGGGCCCGGAGCTGACGGGGCTCCCGGACCACGAGCGTCCCGGCCTTCACCTCCAGCAGGCCTTGGCCGCGGAACTTCGCGAGCGTGCGCGAAAGGGTCTCGCTCACGGTGCCGAGCTCGGCGGCGAGCACACGTTTGGTGGACCTGAGCTCGATCGCCACGGGGCCGGCGGCGGCGGGGTCGGGGCACCGCTGCAGCAGCCAGTTGGCGAGGCGCGTCTCCACGTCCTTGAGGGTGAGGTCCTCGAGCTGGGCGACCAGCACGCGCAGGTGCGAGCTCATGGAGGCGAGCATGCGCAACGCGAGCTCGGGCCGGTGCCGGAGCAAGGCGAGGAAACCCGCCTTCTGCACGAGCAGCACCTGGGACGGCTCGATGGCCCGGGCTTCGGCAGGATAGCCGTCCGGCGTGACGAGCGACACCTCGGCGAAGGTGTCGCCGGCCCGGAAGACGTGGATGACCTGCTCTTTGCCGGCGGCGTTGACGCGGTGGACGTTCACCGCGCCGCGCTGGACGAGATAGAAACCGGAGGACGGGTCGCCTTCGTGGAAAAGATAGCTGCCCTTGTCGAGCGACCTGCTGCTGACCAGTGAGGAGATCGCCTCGAGGTCGGCCATGGGCAATCCGCTGAAGAGCTGGCTCGTCCGGAGCGTGTGGACGACGGCGGCGTGCTTCAGCGCTTCAGCGGGGGCGGGCATCGCGGCGATGTTACGGAACGGCCCGCCAGATGAACACCAACCAATCCGAGGCGTCGCCCCGCTCGACCTTCGACGTGAAGCCTTCGCCGCCGAGAAGCTCGATGAGCGGCGACGGCAGGAAGGGCGCGAGCAGGAGCAATCCTTCGCCGTCCTGGAGCGCGGCAAGGCGCTTCCGGACCGCGGGCAAGGGTTCGATGCCCCGGGCGAGCAGCCTTCGGACGTCGAGGCGGCGGAATCGGTCGAGCGGTGGCATGGCAAGGACGGGGACCGGCGTTCAAAACGAGAGCGTCGCCTGCGTGAAGAAAAAGTCCGCGTCGGTCGCTCCGAACCCCGGCGAGGCGAGCGATCGCTCGATATAGCCGCCGACGAAGAAGTGCCCGTAGCCGGCCTGCAACGTCGCCCACGGCCGGAGCGTCCAGGTCGCGGTGAGGTCCGCTTCTTGGCCGATGTAGCTGTCGAAGGCCGGGTTGATCCCGTAGCCGGTCCCCGGTCCCGCGACCTGGCCGGTGCGGCGCGCGCCGTTGACCTGGTAGAAGCTGTCATGCGTGTCGGCGAGCCAGAAGGCATGCCAGTCGAGCGCGAGGAGCAGCCGTTTGACCGGCTTCGCCGAAGCGGAGGCGCGGAGGTCGTGGAGGTTCTGCCACGAGGCGAAGTCCATGTGCCCGTAGAAGCGGTGGTTCGTGGGGAAAAGGTTGTCGAAGGTGCCGTGCCGGCCGTCGGTCGGATCGCTGTCGCCGGAAGAGTGATCGTGCTCGAGCCCGAGCCGCGGCGACGCCGGAAGATCGGCGAAGGTGTATCCGCCGGCGATGTGGGTGGCGAAAGCCAGTTGCGACAGGCTCGGTCCGGCGACGGTGTCCTTGAAGCGCCCGAACTGGCCGGCGGCCTCGAAGCTGTGGTCCCAGCCGCGCAGTTTCCCGGGCAGCGACCTCATCCGGATGCCGACCGTGTAGATGTCCCGCGGGCTGGCGCCGGTCATGGTCGCGGGCAGACCGGCGCCCAGCGTCGTCGGCGATCCCGTCCCTGTGTTGCGGGCGAGCAGGTAGGCCTGGGTCTCCTGGAACGGGACGAGGGTAGCCGACGAGGCGTAGATGCCGGAGAACCAGTCGTAATCGTTGGCCAGATCGAGGTTGTGGTCGTCCGGGACGACCACGCGTCCGGCAAAGGCGTCCACCCAGACGTCGCGGTCCTCGTAGCGCAGCTTCGCCGCGTCGAAGACGCGTCCGACGTTGTTCCAGTCGAAGGCACCGACCAGGCGTTCGTCGCCGTAGCTCAGCTCTTGGCGCCCGATCTTCGCGCTGAGCGGGAAGCCGGCCGGATCGCCGAGCCGGAGGTGGGCCTGGTGCAGCTCGGTGCGGTCCGATTCCGGGTCCGGGACACGGTCGTCGTGGAGCGAGAAGCTGTCGCGCCCCTCGACACGGACACCGGCCCACGCGGTCGGCGCATACCCGAGATGGAGCGTCGTGCGGAAGAGCTCGTAGGTGTTGCCCGTATCGGCGCCATGGTCGCGGAAATCGATCGCGCCCGGCGAACCGGGGATCGCGGCGTGCCCACGGTGCTCGAAGCGGGCGCGGAACTGTCCGCCGATATCCCACGCGCTGAAGGTGCCGCTCTGTTGCCGGAGCCAGTCGTTGGCGAGCCCTTCCGAGGAGGGTGCCAAGGGCGCCGCGGCGGCCGTGGCGGTCTGGGCGACAGCGACCGCCGGGGAAAGAGCGGCGACGAGGCTGAGGACGGCCAGTGGTTTCATGGAGGCACGGTGCCGGACCCCGGCTGCCGCCGCATTGACTTTGATCAATGCTTCCTTCCCGGGGCGCGCAATCGCGGAGCGGTGTCGGGCAAGCCGCGGGTGGACGGGATCTTCGCACACGGGTCTGCTGTCGGACATGCAACCTAGGCCGACGCCGATACCCGCGGGCTGGATCCGTCAAGACCGCGACGCCCGCTCCGGGCTCGGCACGGAGATCGTCGCGAGGGTGCTCGTTGAGCTGGTCGCGGTCTCCGTCTCGTGAGCTTTCGCCTGAGGACAACGATCTGGTGCGCGTTTTGCGCGTTTTTCCTCGCGACGGGTGCCGCGGCCGCGGAGGCCGCTCCGTCGTGGTTCCGTCCGCCGGAGATGTCGCTCATCCCGGAAGGCCGCTTCGTCTACGAACGGAATTGCCAGGTCTGCCACGGGCGCTGGGGCGACGGCGACGGCGAGATGGCGAAAGGGATGCTCCCGCGTCCGCGGAAGTTCTCCGCCGGCGTCTTCAAGTACCGCAGCACGCCGTCGGGAGCGCTCCCGTCCGACGCCGATCTGGAGCGCACGATCCGCGGCGGGGTCTACGGCAGCGCGATGCCCGTGTTCGCGCAACTGGGCGACCGGGAGGTGCGTTCGGTCGTCGCCTACGTGAAGTCGTTCTCCTCGCGTTGGGACAAGCCGCAGAACTTCGCTGCGCCGGTCGCCATCCCCGAGGCTCCGGGCTGGATGTCCGACCCCGTCGAGCACGACCGGCACGCGGTCCGGGGAAAGGCGTTCTTCGTGCGTGCCTGCGCGGCCTGCCACGGCACGGAAGGCAAGGGCGACGGCCCCTCCGCTGGGAACCTGGAAGATGATCTCGGCCGACCGGCCAGACCTCGGGACCTCGGCCTGCCCTCGATCGGCAGCGGGCCCGGCCCGCGGGACATCTACAAGGCGCTGGTCACCGGCCTGAACGGCACTCCGATGCCCAGCTTCTCGGAGGCGACCACCGAGGGCGAACGTTGGGATCTGGTCGCCTTCGTGGAGACCCTGCGCCGGGCCGCCCAGCAGGCCGCCCAGCAGGCCGACCGGCGGGCCGATTGAGCGGTCGACACCGCCGGGAAGCGCAGGACCGCCGTGGAGTGGGTCGGTTCTTCTCAGCGGCGGACCAGCGCGGCGAACTCCTCGCTGTCGTAGGCCGGTGTCGTCTCGCAGCGGACGCTCCCGCCCGCGTTGAGCTCCGCCAACAGACGACCGATCCGGGTGCCGTCGTCGCAGCTCAGCACCAGGACGCCGTCGTAGCGGCCCAGGGTCCACCACTGGCCCACGATCTTGACTCCGGCCTTCCTTGCGATGTCGTCGAAGGCGAGGGCGCGGGAGACGGAATGTCCGATGTCTTTGGCGCCGGCTTCGGTGAAGCGGAGCAACGCGATGTAAGTGGGCATGCGCGGAATGTGCGCGATGGCGGCGGCCCGCGCGTTGACGGCGGTCAAGACATCGGTGCGAGGCCGGATGACGGAGCCTTGACCCGCATCAAGGCGGGTCCGGTCCGGGCACCCCAAGCTGGGGACGTGCAGACTTCCCCGTCGTTCTCATCGGACCGGCCCGGCGTGCTCTCGTTGCCGCTGGAGACCCGGTATGCCGACCAAGGCATCGTGAGCCGCACGTTGCTCAGCACGCCCGACCTGCGTGTCGTGCTGTTCGGCTTCGCGGCCGGCCAAGAGCTCACCGAGCACACGTCGACGCAACAAGCGCTCATCCAGGTGCTGTCCGGCTCCTGCGAGGTGACGCTCGGCGGCGTCGCGCGCGCGCTGGGATCCGGCGACCTCGTGTGGATGCCGCCCGGCCTGCTCCATGCCGTGAAGGCGACGGAACGCTTCTCGATGCTGCTGACCTTGGCGAGACCCGGGGGGCCGATTCCGGCACCCCACCCGCCCGCGGCCGGCCGCATCCCGCTGACGGCATGACCCCGTCGTGGCCGGACCGCGCCCGCCAACCCAGATCCACAACCGCGGCCGGCGACGTCCGGCCGGCAACGAAGATCGGAAGACCCACCACCATGAAGAACCCGCCCCACCAATCATCGCCAGCGCGCGCCGCGCGCTGGGCCAAGTTCTTGTCCGGCCTTTTGCTGGCATCCACCGCGCTCGCCGCCGACAGCCCGGGCGCGTCGCCCAAGGTCATCGATCCGGAGATCCAGGGCGAGGAGAAGGCCGTGCTCACCCATGCGCCGATGGTGCCGCCGCCGATCACCCGACGGCACGCGACCAAGGTCCTCGTCGACGTCGAGGTGAAGGAGGTCGTGCGCCGGTTGGCGGACGGCGTGGACTACCTTTTCTGGACGTTCGGAGGGGAGGTCCCCGGCCTGTTCATCCGGGTGAGGGAGGGCGACCTGGTCGAGTTCACGCTTGCGAACCATCCGTCGTCGAAGATGCCGCACAACATCGACCTGCACGCCGTCACCGGGCCGGGCGGCGGTGCCGCGTCGTCGTTCACCGCGCCGGGGCATTCGTCCCGGTTCTCGTTCAAGGCGCTCAACCCCGGCCTCTACGTCTACCATTGCGCGACCGCGCCGGTGCCCATGCACATCGGCAACGGCATGTACGGGCTCATCCTCGTCGAGCCGAAGGAGGGGCTGCCGAAGGTGGACCGCGAATACTACGTGATGCAGGGCGATGTCTACACCACCGGCAGATACGGCACGCCCGGCCTGCAGACCTTCGACCAGGAGAAGGCCATCGACGAACGGCCGACCTATGTCGTCTTCAACGGATCCGTCGGCGCGCTCGTGGGCGACAAGGCCATCACGGCCAAAGTCGGCGAGACGGTGCGGCTCTACGTCGGCAACGGCGGGCCCAACCTGCTCTCGTCGTTCCACGTCATCGGCGAGATCTTCGACCGTGTCTATCCCGAGGGCGGCACCGTCGCGTCGCAGCAGAACGTCCAGACCACGCTCGTCCCGGCCGGCGGATCGGCCATCGTCGACTTCAAGGTGCAGGTGCCGGGCACGTTCGTGATCGTGGACCACTCGCTTTCCCGGGCCTTCAACAAGGGCGCGCTCGGCATGCTGAAGGTCAGCGGCAAGGAGGACCTGCTCGTCTATTCCGGCAAGGAGGTCGACGCGGTGTATCTCGGACGCCAGGCCGAGGCGGGCAGCGATTCGGAGAAGAAGGTCGCGTCGTTGCAGGCTCAGATGAAGGAGGCCATCAAGACCGACCCGCGCATCGCCAGCCTGACCAAGGAGATCCAGGTCGAGAAGGGCAAGCAGGTCTTCATGCAGACCTGTTTCGTGTGCCATCAGGTCGAAGGGCAGGGCATCGCGGGGCAGATCCCTCCGTTGGCCAAGTCGGACTTCCTGATGGCGGACAAGGAACGTTCCGTGCGGGCCGTGCTGCAAGGCATGTCGGGCGAGGTCACCGTCAACGGGACCAAGTTCAGCGGCACGATGATCCCGCTGAACTATCTTCCCGATGACGACATCGCCAACGTGGTCACCTACGTGCGCAACAGTTGGGGCAACAGCGGGGACGCGGTGAGCGTCGCCGAGGTCCGCCGCATCCGCAGCGAGGCCCCGCCTCCTCCGGCCAACACCTTCGAGTGAGGCACCGACGATGAGCCCCATCGGAGAACCTCTTCGCAAGAAGAACAGGCCGCCGATGCTGTCCCTGCGACCGGCGGTCCACCGCCGGCCGCAGGGCGGAGGCTGGGTGACGGCGGCCCTTCCGTCGAAGCCGGGGCTTGCGATGTCGACGGCCGTGATTTTGTCCATCGCCTGTCTCGTGGCTTTCGCCAAGGTGCTCGCAGCGGGAAGTCCTGAGCATGCCCGCCCACCGGTGGGCATGGTCGCCGTGCCCGCCGGTGTCTACCAGCCGCCCTTCGGCAGCCAGACCGACGCCAAGCAGGTGCCGGTCAAGGCATTCGCGCTGGACCGGTTGCCGGTCACGAACGGCGACTTCCTCGGTTTCGTCCGCGCGAACCCACGTTGGCGCCGGTCGCAAGTGAAGCGGCTCTTCGCGGACGCCAATTATCTCGCGGACTGGACCGGCGACCTGCAGCCGGGCGCCTCCTCGCCGGCGGACAGCCCGGTGACCCAGGTCTCTTGGTTCGCGGCCAAGGCCTACGCGTCATGGAAGGGCAAGCGTCTTCCCACCACATCCGAGTGGGAACTCGCCGCCGCCGCGAGCCCCACGCGCCCGGACGGCGAGAACGACGCCGATTTCCAGAGACAGATCGCCGCTTGGCACTCGGCCCCGTCACCCGGGCGTCTGCCCCCGGTCGGCGGCGGCCGGGCGAATTGTTTCGGCGTGCTGGACTTGCACGGCCTTGTCTGGGAGTGGGTGTCGGACTTCAACACCGCGATGGTCACCGGCGACGCGCGCGGTGATGCGGGGCTTGAGCGGCGGCTCTTCTGCGGCAGCGGCTCGCAGTCGGCGAAGAATCCGGCGGACTACGCCGCGTTCCTCCGCTTCGGTCTCCGCAGCAGCCTGCAAGCGCCGTACGCCGTCCACAACCTCGGCTTCCGCTGCGCCCAGGACCTGCCTGAGCCTCCTGTCCGCCCGTCTCCCGCTCCATGAAGACTTCTCTCGCGTTGTTCATCGCCTTCGGTCCCGTGATGCTCCTGCGGGCAGGTCCGGTCACGACGCCCTCCGTGACCCGTCCGCCGCCCTGCTGTCGCGCCGCGCTGGCCACGAACGCGCCCACCGACCGATCGCTTTATCTGCTCGATTCCACGTGGACGTCCGATGTCGGCCGCAAGGTGAAGCTCGGCGTGCTGCGCGGTCGCCCGCAGGTGCTGGCCATGGTCTTCACCCGCTGCGAATCCGCCTGTCCCATCATCGTGAGCGACCTCCAGCGGATCCAGCGGACCCTCTCTCCGGAACAGCGCGACCGTGTGGATTTCGTGCTCGTCAGCTTCGATACGGAACGCGACACCCCCGAGGCCCTGCGCGCCTATCGTGAGCAGATGCACCTTGGCACGGACCACTGGACCCTGCTCACGGGACGGCCCGACGACGTGCGCGAACTCGCCGTCCTGCTCGGTGTGAACTATCAGCGCGATGCGCGCGGCCAGTTCGCCCATTCCAACGTCATCACGGTGCTGAACGCCGAGGGCGAGATCATCCACCGTCAAGCTGGCCTGGGCCAAGAACCAGCGGAGTCGGTCGCCGCGCTCGCCGCGACGTTGCCGGCCAAGGCCGGACGGTAGGTCCCGGGTCGAGGCGACGTCGCCAGCGCCGCAGCGGGATCGGGTGCTCAGACAGTCCGGCAACCGAGCGTGAGGAGCACGTTGGCCCACAGAGCTTGGTCACCGGTCTGCACGGTGAGCACATGGTCGGGCGACTCGACGGCTTTGTAGAAATCCCACTTCAGCACCGGCTCCAACCGTGGTTCCGGGTCGTTGGCCGCCACGATCTCGCGGAATTCCGCCCACGCCGGAGGTTCGCCGAACTTGGCGTACGCGTCGTCCGCCGGGATGCCCATGGTGTTCACGAGATCCACCGGGACCGCGCTCAGGATGGCTTTGAGCACCTGCGCGACCGTGACACAGCCGGGCGCCAGGTTGAGGTGGATCACCTGTGCGTTCGGGCCTTTCTTCGTCGAAGCGGGATAGTTGCCGTCCGCGATGAGGACCTTCGCGTGGTGGCCCGCGCGGCCGAGGATGGCGTTGATCTCCGGATGGATCAGGGAGTGCTTGAGCATGGTGGGACGCTTGGAGGCCGGGTCAAAAAATTCAACCCCGAACCCGGGAAGCATCTTTCCCGGATGCGGCGGCATCGTTCGATCGCAGGTGCCGCAGAGATCCAGTGGATGCCTGGTCGTCCGCTCCGGTCGCCATTTCGAACCGTCACGCCGCCGACTCCTTGGTCGCACGAGGTCATCAACGATCCGCACATGCATGGACATTTTCCAGGTGTCGTCCGTGACGGCTGCGACCTCAACAGAAGTGCCGCAAACAATGGGCTTCATCGCCTTTGTCGTTGGCGTGTCCCGTGTCGGTCCGCGAAAAAAATCAAAAAAGGTATTGCAGCGAAGCCTCCAATTCCTAAGCTCTGCGCTCCCGTTTCAATTGTAACTGGTTGCTGCGGGAAGTCGGTTAGGCCGACAACCAATCCGCTCCACGCGGGGAGGGAATTATGGCCGAACCCCGCGTGAGCTCCGCTTCGTGATTTTTTTGCTGTGAAAACGTTTAGACCGTTAACGCCGTCCCAGCGGTATACGACCGTGCAGGATTTTTCGGACGTCACAAAGACGTACCCGGAAAGTTCGCTTGTGTTCACCAAGAAGAAGACTGGTGGCCGCAACAACTACGGCCGGGTGACCGCCCGCGCCATCGGTGGCGGGCACAAGCAGAAGATCCGCATCGTCGACTTCATGCGGAAGAAGTTCGGTGTGCCGGCGACCGTCGTCGCCATCGAATACGACCCGGGCCGCAGCGCCCGTATCGCCCTCTTGGAATATTCCGACAAGGAGAAGACGTACATCGTCGCTCCGGACGGGATCAAAGTGGGCGACACCTTGATGAGCGGTGATGCGGCGGCCCCGACCGTCGGCAACGCTCTTCCTCTCGGGATCATCCCGGTCGGCGTCAGCATCCACAACATCGAACTCGTCCCGGGCCGTGGTGCCCAGATCGTCCGCTCTGCCGGTTCGTTCGCGACGCTGATGTCGCGGGACGGCGGGTATGCCCAGGTGAAGCTACCGTCCGGTGAGATCCGGTTGATCCACGAACGTTGCTTGGCCACCATCGGCCAGGTCGGCAATGCCCAATGGGAGAATGTCACCATCGGCAAGGCCGGCCGCAACGTGTGGTTGGGCAAGCGCCCGATGAGCCGCGGCATGGTCCGCAACCCGGTCGACCACCCGAACGGTGGCGGCCAGGGCAAATCTAAGGGTGGTGGCGGACGCCAGCACCTGATGTCGCCGTGGGGCAAACTTGCCAAGGGTGCCCGCACCCGCAACAAGCGCAAGATATCGAACCGGTTCATCCTCGTTCGTCGCGATGGTCGGCCGATGAAACTCAAGTAAGCGTATGGGACGTTCGCTAAAAAAGGGTCCGTTTGTCGACCTGTATCTGTTGGACAAAGTCGAGAAGGCCAAGACTTCGAAGTCGAAGTTGCCGATCAAGACCTGGTCCCGTCGGTCCACCATCACGCCCGATTTCGTCGGGCTGACGTTCAACGTCCACAACGGGAAGGTATTCAACCCGGTGTTCGTGACCGAGAACATGGTCGGGCATAAATTGGGAGAATTCTCGATCACCCGGACCTTCAAGAAGCACGGCGCCCACACGGCAAAGGCCGAAGCCAAGTAGTCCCAAGGATTCGCATGGAAGTCACCGCCACATACAAAAATCTCCGGATGTCCGCCCAGAAGGCGCGCGAGGTCGTGCGCCAGGTCAGGGGGATGAACGCGGTCCAAGCGCTCTCCACGCTCGGTTTCGTGCGCCGCAAGGCCGCTACCGCCGTCGCGAAGACGCTCAAGTCCGCGATCGCCAACGCCGAGAACAACCACGGTCTCAAGTCCGAGACCTTGGTCATCGCCGAGGCCCACGCTCTCACCGCCGGCAGCATGAAACGCTTCCTGCCCAAGGCGCGCGGGTCCGCCGGCCCCATGCTGAAGCGCAGCTGCCATATCAAGATCGTTCTCACGGACAAGTAAGCATATGGGCCAGAAAACCAATCCGATAGGCTTCCGCATCCCGGTCAACCATGACTGGCGCTCGAAGTGGTTCGCGTCCAACAAGGAGTTCGGGGCTCTGTTGCATGAGGACCGCATCATCCGGGAGACCCTCCAACGTCGTCTCGAGTCCGCGTCCGTTCCTCGTATCAACATCGAGCGCGCCGCTTCCCGCTGCCGCGTGACGATCTTCACGGCCCGTCCCGGTGTGGTCATCGGCCGCAAGGGCACCGAGATCGACAAGCTGAAGGAAGATCTTTCGAAGCTCACCGGCAAGGATGTCTATGTCGACATCCAAGAGGTCAAGCAGCCCGAGATCGACGCACAGTTGGTGGCGGTCAACATCGCCATCCAGTTGGAACGCCGCATCTCTTTCCGCCGCGCGATGAAGAAGGCGTTGCAGACCGCGATGGATTTCGGTGCCGAAGGCATCAAGGTCCGCTGCGGTGGCCGGCTCGGCGGCGCGGAGATCTCCCGGGTGGAGACCTACCACGAGGGCAGTGTTCCTCTGCACACGTTGCGCGCCAACATCGACTACGGTTTCGCTGAAGCCCGCACGATGTACGGCAAGTTGGGTATCAAGTGCTGGATATGCAAAGGCGAGATCAAGAAGACGCCTTTGACCACGAAGACGACCGAGGCTTCCGCCTAGGTCCACCGACAACCACCATTTCTAGAAGAGAGCGTTTATGGCTTTGATGCCGGCCAGAGTAAAGTATCGGAAAATGCACCGCGGTCACCGGACCGGTCTCGCGTCCCGCGGGAACGCGGTCGCGTTCGGTGAGTACGGCCTGCAGGCGTTGGAACGTTGCTGGCTCGACACCAAGCAAATCGAGGCGGCTCGTGTCGCGGTGACCCGCTACATGAAGCGCCGTGGCAAGGTGTGGATCCGCGTCTTCCCCGACAAGAGCTACACCAAGAAGCCGCTCGAGGTCCGGATGGGCACCGGCAAAGGCGCCGTCGAATCCTGGGTCGCGGTCATCCGCCCCGCGAACATCCTGTTCGAGGTGGACGGTGTCACCGAGGCGGTCGCCCGCGAGGCGATGCGTCTGGCCTCCACCAAGCTCCCTATCTCCACGAAATTCATCGTCCGGCGCAAGCTGGCTTGAGGAAGACCACATGGCTAAAACTGTTTTCAGCGATCTGTCCGCGCAGGAACTCAAGGCGAAGAGCCTTGATCTGCGGCAGGAGCTGTTCAATCTTACACTCCAGAAGGCGACCGCCCGGCTCGAGAAGCCGCACCGTATCCGCGAGCTGCGGAAGGAGATCGCCCGTGGTCAGACCCGTCTGACCGAATTGCGCAAGAAAACCGCCGCTCCGAAAGCTTGACGAACTATGGCTGAGCAAACCCAAGTCCGCGGTCACCGCAAAGAACGCGTCGGAGAAGTGGTCTCCGACAAGATGACCAAGACCATCGTCGTCCGCGTCGAGCGCCGTTTCCAGCACCCGCAGTACAAGAAGGTCGTGACGAGCTACAAGAAGCTCTACGCCCATGACGACGCGGAGCTCGCCTCCGTCGGTGACATCGTCAGGATCCAAGAGACCCGGCCGTTGTCGAAGACGAAGTGCTGGCGTTTGGTCGAGGTGCTCAACCCCGATGGGTCGAGCAAAGCGAAACCCTGAACTGAAAGACATCCTATGCTTCAAGTACGCTCAGGTGCAGACGTCGCCGACAATACCGGCGCGAAGATCGCGTGGGTCATCGGTGTGCTCGGCCGCAACCAACGTTACGCCGAGGTGGGTGACGTGATCAAGGTCCACATCAAGGAAGCCGCCCCGGACGGCTCCGTGAAAAAGGGCGAGGTGCAGGACGCCGTGGTCGTGCGGACCAAGAAGATCATCCGCCGGGCCGACGGGTCGTATGTCCGGTTCGACCGGAACGCCGTCGTCATCATCGACAAGGACCACAACCCCAAGGGGACCCGCATCTTCGGACCTGTCGCCCGGGAACTGCGCGAAAAGAAGTTCATGAAGATCATCTCGCTCGCTCCTGAGGTGATCTGACGCTACACGAACCATGAAAGTGGAAACAAAACGATTGCATATCCGCAGCGGGGACGAGGTCGTCGTCATCGCAGGTTCCGCCAAAGGGCGGCGCGGCAAGGTGAAGGAAGTGCTCAACAAGAAGGCGGCCGTGGTCCTCGAGGGCTCCGATGAACGGAGCAAGGAGAACGACGAGAAACGCCGTCTGGTGAAGCCTGTCCTGCATCATCTCACCAAGAGCCAGCAGAACCCGGAAGGCGGGCTTCTCTGGTTGGAGGGCTCCATCCATTCCTCGAACGTGATGAAGGTCGAGGAGTTCGAACGCCGGAGCGCGAAGCGTTCCAAACAAACCCGATAATCTCCTAGACCGCCATGAAGCCCCGTCTCTACACGAAGTACGTCCAAGAAGTGGTCCCAGCGCTCAAGGAGAAGCGCGGCTACACGAACGTGCACCAGATCCCGCGCATCGAGAAGATCGTGGTCAACATGGGCGTGAGCGCATCTGCCGAGAAAGGCTCGGTCGAGGAGGCGGTCAAGGACATGACCTCCATCACCGGCAGGAAGCCCGTCGTCTGCAAGGCGAAGAAGAGCGTCGCGAACTTCAAGCTCCGCGAAGGCCAGGCCATCGGTTGCCGCGTCACGCTCCGCCGCGATGTGATGTATGAGTTCTTCGACCGTTTGGTGACCTCGACGCTACCGCGCATCCGCGACTTCCGCGGGATCTCGGCCCGTCAGTTCGACGGACGGGGCAGTTTTTCGCTCGGCCTTCCCGACCAGACGATCTTCCCCGAGATCGAGCTCGAGAAGATCAAGCGGCAGCAGGGGATGGACATCACCATCGTCACCACGGCTGACAACAACGAAGAGGCGTACGATCTCCTCAAGTTGATGGGCATGCCGTTCTCCAAGTAAACTTTCCCAGAGACATCATATGGCCAAAACATCCTGGCGCGAACGCAACCTCAAGAAACAGGAGACGGTCAAGAAATACGCCGCCATCCGGGCGGAGTTGAAGGCCAAAGGCGACTATCTCGGTCTCCAGAAGCTTCCCAAGAACGCCAGCCCTGTGCGGGTCGTGAACCGCTGCAAGTTCAGCGGTCGTCGCCGCGGGTATCTCCGCAAGTACGCCTGCTCCCGTCTCACTTTCCGCGAAGCCGCTCTCGCCGGGCTCATCCCGGGCGTGATCAAGGCCAGTTGGTAACCATTTGCCGCCATGCACGACCCGATCTCAGACCTTCTGACCCGCATCCGCAACGCGGGTCTCGCCCAGCACGCCGAAGTGGTCATCCCTCATTCCAAGATGAAGGAGTCCATCTCCCAGATCTTGAAGGACGAGGGCTACATCTCTTCCGTCACGGTCGAGGGCACCACCATCAAACGGATGAAGCTCCGCTTGAAGTACCAAGGCAAACAGAACGTCATCGTCGGCCTCAAACAGATCAGCTCGCCTGGGCTCCGCCGCTATGTGAGCAGCTCGGAGATTCCTCGTGTCTTGGGCGGCATGGGTGTCGCCATCCTTTCGACCCCGAAAGGCCTCCTGACCGGGACCGAGGCGCGCAAACAAAACATCGGTGGAGAGCTCGTCTGCTTCGTTTGGTAAAGGATTCGTATGTCCCGTATTGGCAAAACCCCGGTAGTGATCCCCGCTAAGGTCAAGGTGACCGTCGCCGGGAACCGTGTCTCCGTCGAAGGCCCCAAGGGCAAGCTTGAGCTTGAACTTCCAGCCTTGACCACCGCCAAGGTCGATGGCGGAAACGTCCTCATCCAGCGGGCAGACGACACTTCCCGCTCGAAGGCCATGCACGGTCTCGCCCGCGCCTTGGTAAACAATCTCGTCAAGGGCGTGAACGACGGCTTCCAGAAGAAGCTAGAGATCCAGGGCGTCGGCTTCAAAGCCGCGGTCCAGGGCGCCGTGGTGAACCTTTCTCTCGGTTACAGCCACCCGATCCTCTACCCGATCCCCGCCGGGATTAAGGTGACGGTCGAAGAGAACACGAAGGTCACGATTGACGGCGCCAGCAAAGAGGTCGTCGGCCGAGTCGCTTCCGAGATCCGCAGCTACTATCCTCCCGAGCCGTACAAGGGCAAAGGTGTCCGTTACGTCGGCGAGAAGGTCATACGCAAGGAAGGCAAGACCGTCCAGTAAGGTGTTTATCCTTCAACCACTGATTTCCGTCTCAGAATGAGAACCGAACATAAGCAGCGACTCGCCCAGCTCCGCCATTGGCGCGTCCGTAAGAAGGTCAGCGGCAGCTCTGAGCGGCCCCGGATGAGCGTGAAGTTCACCGGGCAGCATATCTACGTCCAGTTCATCGATGACGCCGCCGGGCATACCGTCGCCGCCGTCAGCAGCCGGGACAAGGCTGCCCACGCCGGGGTGAAGGGTGCGAACGTGGCGTCCGCCGCCATCATCGGCAAAGCAGCCGCCGAAGCGGCCAAGTCCAAGGGTGTCGCCGAGGTCGTGTTCGACCGCGGTTCGGCCAAGTACCACGGCAAAGTCAAGGCGCTTGCCGATGCTGCTCGCGAGGCCGGTCTCAAGTTTTAATCCAAACGGAGGAATCTATAGTGGCTGACGATATCACAAATGTTACCCCGACGCCGGCGGCCGCTGTGCCCGCCGAGGCGCCTCAAGGCCGTCCGGAACAACGCTTCGACCGGGGCGGACCCCGTGGACCGCGTCGGCCTCGCCGTCCGGGTGGAGACAGCGGCGATGACAAGGGCGAGTTCGCCGAGAAGACGGTGTTCATCAACCGCTCATCGAAGGTCGTCAAAGGCGGTCGTCGTTTCAGCTTCAGCGCTTTGATCGTGGTCGGCGACCGTCAAGGTCGTGTCGGCTTGGGCCTCGGGAAAGGCAAAGAGGTCAGCGAAGCCATCCGTAAGGGCGGCGAAAACGCCAAATCGCGCCTGTTGGCCGTGTCCCTGAAGGACAAGACCATCCCCCACGAGGTCTATTCCCATTTCGGCGGCGCCAAGGTGCTCCTCCGTCCGGCGAGCCCCGGTACCGGCTTGATCTGCGGAAAGACGGTCCGCGCCATCGTCGAGTCGGTCGGGATCAAGGACGTCCTGTCCAAGTCCTTGGGTTCCAAGAACGCCGCGAACGTCGCCAAGGCCACGTTGAAGGCGCTCCTGCAGCTCCGTCGCCGCGAGAACATCTATAAAGCCCGCGGCTTGGAAGCCCGGCTCACCAAGAAGACCTCCTGAGTATGATGCGCCTCCATAATCTTAAGCCTCGCCCGGGTGCGAAGCATCGCAAGAAGCGTTACGGCATCGGTGAATCCAGCGGCCACGGTAAAACGTCCGGTCGCGGTGGAAAGGGCCAGACAGCCCGCTCCGGTAGCTCGATCCGCATCGGGTTCGAAGGCGGTCAGATGCCGTTGATCCGGCGTCTGCCCAAGCGCGGTTTCAACAACGACGCCTTCCGCACCGAGTATCTGCCCATCAACTTGGAGCTCCTCAACGAGTTCGATGATGGAGCCACCATCGACGAGGCACTCCTGCGGTCCTCCGGGCTCGCGAGCGGCAAGAAGAAGCTGAAGATCAAAATCCTCGGGGCCGGTGAACTGACCAAGAAGCTTCATGTGAAGGCCGCCAAGTTCAGCGCCACCGCGAAAGCGGCAATCGAAAAACTGGGCGGGACCGCGGAAGTGGTCTCCTAAGACGGTCCAATCATAGCGTATCATGTTCGGCCAGTTATTCCAGACATTCGCCAATTGCTTCAAGATTCCCGAGCTGCGCTCGAGGATTATCTTCACGGCTTTGGTCCTTGGTGTCTGCCGGCTGATCGCCATGACGCCGATTCCGGGGCTCGATGGCAACGCGCTGTCGCTCTTCTTCGAGAGCCAGTCCCAATCGGCGGGCGGCAACTCTGTGGTCGGGCTCTATAGCCTATTCACCGGGGGCGCGCTCGAGAAATGCGCGGTCGGATCGTTGGGCATCATGCCCTACATCAGCGCGACAATCATCATCCAGTTGTTGACCGCGGTCATCCCGGCGTTGAGCAAGTTGGCCCGCGAAGAGGGTGGACGCGCCAAGATCATCGCCTACGGACGCTATCTGACCGTTCTGCTGTGCCTCGGGCAAGGATTGGTCATGACGTTGGGCTGGGAGCATCCCGACAAAACGTTCTCCGGTTTCACGGGAACTTTGATTCCTGCAGACGCGAATATTTGGTGGTATCGCGCTCAAACCGTGGTGGTCCTGACGACGGGTACCCTCCTGTTGATGTGGTTGGGAGAGCAGATCACTGAGCGCGGCGTGGGCAATGGTGTCTCGTTGATCATCACCATCGGCATCTTGGCCCGCCTCCCTTTGGCCTTGAAGTCCCTCCAGGTGATGTTCTTCCCCCCTGAGGGTGTCGAGCAGGCGGCCCGATGGCCGACGGCGTTCCTCTTGGTGGCGTGTCTCGGCGTGGTCGTGGCAGGTGTCATCGCGATCACCCAAGCTCAACGGAAGATCCCGGTCCAGTACGCTCAAAGGGCGGTCGGTCGGAAGGTGTTCTCCGGAGGAACCTCCTTCATGCCGCTGCGTGTCAACTACGCGGGTGTCATGCCGGTGATTTTCGCCCAAGCGATCTTGATGTTCCCGAGCATGATCTTCACGAAGCTGGGTGAACTCTATAAGCTGAGCTTCTTGACCGCTCTAGGGGTCTCGCTCTCCGAACACGGATGGTTGTATCTGTTCCTGTTCGCTTTGATGATCTTGTTCTTCTCGTATTTCTGGGTCGCTACCCAATTCAACGAACTCCAGGTCTCCGACGACCTGAAGAAGCACGGTGGGTACATCCCCGGGGTGCGTCCTGGCAGCCAGACCAGTGATTTTCTCCATCGGACGATGAGCCGGATCACCTTGGCCGGCGCCATTTTCTTGGTGATCATCGCCACCATCCCGACACTGATGTCCAAGTATCTTGGCATCGACTACACGGTCGCCCAGTTTTTTGGAGGCACCTCCATGCTGATCACGGTCGGCGTCCTTTTGGACACGATGCGGCAGATGGAGTCGTATCTCTTGATGCGGCACTATGACGGATTTTTGAAAAAGGGTCGTGTCAAGGGCCGGGTGGGTTGAGGTCTGCCAGTGTCTGTTCTTTTAATTTTTAGGGTCGGGACATCACTTTGGATCGGCTTGGCGCCGATTCTTGCGACGACCAAAGGTGGACCATGGGAAGCGTGATCACCAAGAACTCCTCGGAGATCACCGCGATGCGCGAAGCCGGAAGGCTGGCAGCGGTGGTGCTTAGGTCGGCCATAGCGCTCGTGGAACCGGGCATGACCACCTTGGAGCTGGATTCCAAAGTTGGCGATCTGATCAAGGCCCAAGGAGCGGTGAGTGCGTTCTTCGGCTATCGCGGTTTTCCTGGGCAGTGCTGCATCTCGGTGAACGAGGCCGTGGTCCACGGGATCGGGAACGCCCGGAGGCTGCAGTTCGGGGACCTCGTGAAACTCGACATCGGGGTCCGGTACAAAGGTTTCGTGGGGGATGTCGCGATGTCGGTCGCGGTCGGGGGATGCTTGCCCGCAGGGCAGAAACTCATGGACGTGACGACGCAAGCTCTCTATGACGGGATCTCCTTTGCGCGGGCGGGGAACCGCGTGAGTGATGTTTCGCGGGCTGTCCAGAAGCGGGTCGAGGCCGCAGGATTCAGCGTCGTGCGGGAATTTGTAGGACACGGTGTCGGCCGGTCGGTCCACGAGGAACCGCAGGTGCCGAACTACGTGGATCCGCGGAACGATGTGCGGCTACGGGCCGGCATGACGATCGCCATCGAACCGATGGTCAACGCGGGCGGTGCGGCGGTGGAGGTGTTGGGCGACCGTTGGACGGTGGTGACGAAGGACCGGCAGTTGTCGGCGCATTTCGAGCACACCGTTCTGGTGACCGACGGGGAGGCGGAGATCCTGACGAAGGATGGATTGCCGCCGATGTATTGAGATGGTGAGAGCAAGGATTTTAAGATGAAAGTCAGAGCATCAGTAAAAAAACTTTGTGAGAATTGCAAGATTGTGCGCCGAAAGGGCATCATCCGTGTGATCTGCTCCAACGCGCGCCACAAGCAGCGCCAAGGCTGAACCATTTGAGCTATGCCACGTATTCTAGGTGTTGATATTCCGGGTGACAAGCGGGTGGACATCTCCCTCCGCTACATCTACGGCATCGGTCCGGTGAACGCCAAGGTCATCTTGGCCAAGGCCGGGATCGATCCGGCGACCCGTGCCAAGACGTTGACCGAACAGCAGATGTCGCTGATCGTGAACGCGATCCAGGACGGCAAGTATGTCGTCGAGGGCGACCTGCGCCGGGAACTCGGCATCAACCTCAAGCGGTTGCAGGCGATCAAGTGCTATCGCGGGCAGCGCCATCTCCGCAGCCTCCCGGTGCGCGGGCAACGCACCCAGACGAACTCCCGGACCCGCAAGGGCCCGCGGAAGACCGTCGGCGTGCAACGTGCGATGGCGGCCAAGGCCGCCGGCAAGTAAACTTATCTGACGAACGATTATGGCTGACGAGATTAAGCCCAAGAAGGCTCCTGTGAAGAAGGACGGCGCCGACGCCGCGACGGTTCCGGCTACGAAGCCGGCCAAGAAGGCGACTGGCGCTGCGGAAGAGACCACGGCGCCTGTCGCCGCGGGTGCCGTGGCCGCTCCGGTCGCACCGACGGTCGCCACGCCGACGGCGGCGGAGCTGCTCGGTGATGATCCCAATGCCAAGAAGATCGTAAGGGTCAAAGGCGCCAAGAACATCTCGATCGGCATCGCGAACGTCCTTGCCACATTCAACAACACCCAGGTGTCCATCACGGACATGCAGGGCAATGTGATCGGCTGGAGCACCGCGGGACGCGTCGGCTTCAAAGGCTCACGGAAGAGCACCGCCTTCGCTGCCCAGCAGGCCGCGCAAGATGCCGCCCGTCAGGCGATGTCCCACGGCATGCGCGAGGTCGAGGTCAGGGTGAACGGGCCGGGTTCCGGCCGCGAATCTGCCATCCGCGCCCTGCAGGCCATCGGTCTCGAGATATCGGCGATCAAGGACGTCACACCGGTACCGCACAATGGTTGCCGTCCGCGCAAGAAGCGCCGCGTCTAGTCTCCGCTCCACCGTAATCGATAATACGCACGTCTTATGGCTCGTTATACCGGCCCCCGCACCCGCATCAGCCGCCGTTTCGGCATCCCCATCTTCGGTCCGTCGAAGTATCTCGAACGCCGCAACTACGGCCCGGGTGTCCATGGCCCCAAATCCCGTCGCAAGTTCAGCGACTACGCCCTCGGTCTGCTGGAGAAGCAGAAGTTCCGCTATTTTTACGGCCTCCAAGAACGCCAGTTCCGCAACGTCTATGAGAAAGCGTTGCGCATGCGCGGCGTCACCGGCGAGAAGATGCTCCAGATCCTGGAGTGCCGCCTCGACAACTTGGTGTACCACCTGGGTTTCGCCCTCACCCGTCCTGCGGCGCGTCAGCTGGTCGGCCATGGGCACGTCAAGGTGAACGGCCGGAAGGTCAGCATCTCGAGCTACGCGGTGAAGGTGAACGACGTCATCGAGGTCCGCGACCACACCGTCAGCAAGCAGCTCGCGAGCAAAAACGTGGAAGGCTCCACCAGCCGCGTGGTGCCGGATTGGTTGTCGGTCGACAAGGCCGCTTTGAAGGGCGTCCTGCTGCGCATCCCGTCCCGTGACGAGATCAACCCGATCGCCAACGAACAGGCGGTCGTCGAATTCTACTCCCGTTAACCCGTCCTCCCCTCAAACAGGGGGACAAAAGCAATTATATGGGGCTGCCGCCGTGGGAGATCCAGAGACGGTCCGGCCCAGTTTAAAATTGCGTCGATAAAAAATATGCCAGTTCGTCTAGGCCGTTTTGAGATGCCGAAGCGCTTGACCAAGGATGAGTCGAGCGCGACGGAAACCTATGCCAAGTTCGTCGCGGAGCCCTTCGAAACGGGCTTTGGACATACCATCGGCAACTCGCTCCGGCGGGTCCTCCTCAGTTCGCTGGAAGGCAGCGCCATCACTTCCGTCAAGGTCGACGGTGCGATGCACGAGTTCACGACCGTCGACGGCGTCGTCGAGGATGTCACGGACATCGTGCTGAACCTGAAGAAGATCAAGTTCAAGTCGACGTCACGCGAACCTGTCACCCTGTTGTTGTCCGCCAACAAAGAGGGCGTCGTCACCGCCGGCGACATCCAGCTCAAGCAGAACGTCGAGGTGGTCAACCCGACCCAGCCGATCTGCACGCTCGACCGGAAGAAGAAGTTCGAGATGGAGATCGAGGTCAAGGTCGGCCGCGGTTTCTGCCCTTGGGACGAGAACAAGAAGGTCGACCAGTCGATCGGGGTGATCGCGATCGATTCGCTGTTCTCCCCGGTGAGCCGTGTCCGCTACGCGGTCGAGGCGGCCCGTGTCGGTCAACGGACCGATTACGACAAGCTCTTGATCGAGATCTGGACCGATGGACGCATCTCTCCGGACGACGCGCTGACCCAGGCCTCGGCGATCCTTCAGCACCACCTCGACGTGTTCGTCGGCTACGACAAGAACGCGATCGAGTTCGAGGAGGAGCAGAAGCCCCAGGACGACGAGAAGTCGAAGCTGCGGAAGCTGCTCAACATGAGCGTCAACGAGATCGAGCTGTCGGTCCGCGCCGCGAACTGCTTGAACAACGCGAACATCACCTCGGTCGGCCAGTTGGCCATGAAGACCGAGGCGGAGATGCTGAAGTACCGCAACTTCGGCAAGAAGTCCTTGAACGAGATCAAAGAGAAGCTCACCGGTCTCGGCCTATCCCTCGGAATGAACATCGACGCCGCCCTGTTGGAGCCGTCGGTGGAACCCAAAACCATCTGACGTACCATGCGCCACCTTCGTCGCACCGCCAAACTCGGCCGCACCGGCTCACATCGCAACGCGATGTTGGCCAACATGATTTGCAGCCTCATCAAGCATAAGCGTATCACCACGACGCTTGCGAAAGCCAAAGCGGCCCGCCCGGTCGCCGAGAAGCTGCTCACCTTGGGCAAGCATGCCCAGGTCGCCATCGCCTCCGTCGCCGCCGCTGGCGACGACAAACAGAAGGCCTTGGCGACCGCCCAGAACGTCCATTACCGTCGTCTCGCCGCCGCCAAACTTCGGCAGCAGCCGCGCACCCAGTTCAAGGGGACCAAGAAGTTCCCGGGCAAGGTCGCACGCGAGCTGTTCCGTGAGAACGAGGACGTCGTCCACATCTTGTTCGACAAGATCGCTCCGCTCTTCAAGGAGCGCTCCGGCGGCTACACCCGCATCGTCAAGCTCGGCCAACGCCGCGGCGACGTCGCCCACATGGCCATCCTCGAGTGGGTCGAGCAACCGACCACCGATGCCGCACCTGTGGTCGCGACGACTGAAGCGTCCAAGTAAGTCTTTGCGGGCCCATCCGGCTCGTGTCAGAGAAGGCGTCCCGGCTCATGCTGGGACGCCTTTTTCTTGGAGCCGGTCAGCACGGGATCCGGTGACCACGGAAGCGGGTGGCATCTGGAGGCAAGTCCCCCGAGAGCCCCGGGTTATCAACGAGGCGGACGCGGGTGGGCGAGGAGACCGATTTCTCCGGTCGACTGAAAGATATGGCCGTCAGGAGGACTATCCATCCGCAGACCATGACGACTCCTCATCCATCCGACGATCCGTTCGCGACCAGGCAAAGCCTGTTGAGCCGGCTCAAGGACCTGGGCGACCAGGACGGTTGGCAGGAATTCTTCGAGACCTATTGGCGGTTGATCTACGCTGTGGCCCGAAGGGCCGGGTTGGGCGATGCCGAAGCCCAGGACGTGGTGCAGGAGACGATGGTGGTGGTCGCCCAGCAGATGCCTGGGTTCCGCTATGATCCCGACCGGGGATCGTTCAAGGCTTGGCTCCACACGGTCATCCGAGGGCGTTTGTCGCGCCATTGGCGGAAGGCCCGGCGCAATCCCTCGGCGGATGCGGCTTGGAATGGCGAAGTGGACGGGCCCGGAGAGGACCTCGCCATGGAGGCACCTCCGGAGTTCGACGCCCTGTGGCAGACCGAGTGGGAGCGCAACCTGCTCGATGCGGCCTTGCGGCGTGTCCAGACCAAGGTGAGCCCCCGGCAGTTCCTCCTGTTCAGCCTGACCGTGATCAGGCAGGTGCCCATGGCGACCATCCGTGAGCGTTATGATGCCAACGTTGCCCAGATCTATCTTGCCCGGCATCGGGTCGGTCGTCTGGTGAAGGCGGAGGTCGCCAAACTTCGGTCGGAAGAAGGGGATTTCTAGTTCCCGGCAACAGTTTTGACGGCAACTTCCAAGAATCTGCTGCTTGAGAGATCCGACTTCCAACGAGGGTCCGGTCGTGGACGTTCCCGACCACGTGCTGTCGAGACGGGTCGGTCGGGGTAGCTACGGCGAGGTCTGGCTGGCCCGGAACGTCATGGGGGCCTGGCGGGCGGTGAAGGTCGTCCGCCGGGACCGGTTCTTGTCGGAACGGCCGTTCGACCGTGAGTTCAACGGGATCCGCCGCTACGAGCCGATCTCCCGCGGTGCCGAAGGGCTCGTCCCCGTCCTGCATGTCGGAAGGGATCCGGCGGCCGGTTGTTTCTACTACGTGATGGAGCTCGCCGACCCTGTCGGGGGTGTGATCGCGGGCCCGATGGTGGATGGTGCTACCGCGCGGGGTGACTGCGAAGTCCAGGAACCCGACCCCGTCGGGGCGGCTTTGGATCCGGACCGCTACGCGCCGCGCACCCTCCGCTCGGAACTCGAGCGGCGCGGGCGGCTACCGGCGGATGAGGTCATCGGGGTCGGGTTGGCGTTGACGGCTGGATTGGCGCATCTCCATCGGAACGGGCTGGTCCATCGCGATGTCAAACCGGCCAACATCGTGTTCGTCCGTGGTCGGGCGAAGCTCGCCGACCTCGGGTTGGTGGGCGATATCAGCGAGTCGCGGACCTTCGTCGGCACCGAAGGCTACATCCCGCCGGAGGGGCCGGGGGCGCCGGCCGCCGATCTTTTCGCGCTCGGCAAGGTGCTCTACGAGGCGGTGACCGGGCTGCCTCCGGATGAGTTCCCCAACCCGCCGCCGGATTGGTTGACCGGTGTCGTGCCGCACGACGCGCTGGAACTCCACGAGGTGGTGCTGCGGGCCTGCGACAGCGATCTCAGTCGTCGTTATCGCACGGCAGCCGAGCTCCAAGCGGACCTGGCCCTTCTCCAGAGCGGTCAATCGGTCCGGCGGGCCCGGAAGCTGGAACGCCGGTTGCGGACGCTGCGGCGGACCGGGATGGTCGCGGTGTCGGCGATGCTCTTGTTGGGCGCCTTCGGTCTGTCCGCCGCCTATCGCGCGCGTCTGGAGCTGGCGAACGCGGCGAAGGCCGATGGGCTGCGGCAGCGGGCGGAGCGAGCCGAGCAGGTGGCCCGTCAACGGTTGTCCGAAGCGCAGCTCGCGCAGGCCGGATTGGAAAGGCGCTCTGGCCTCCCGGGGCAACGCTTCCACGTCCTGGAGCTCATCCGCGAGGCGGTCGCCGTCTCCACCAACCTCGCCGAACTTCGCACCGAGGCCATCGCCGCCCGCGCACTGCCGGACCTGCGCGAGCGCCGCCGGTCTCGGATCGCCGGGCCGCCCGGGCGATGGTGCACGGCGGATGCGGGTTTCGACCGCTACACCCGTGCGGAGGCCGACGGTTCGGTGGGCATCCACGCGTGCTCGGATGACCGCGAGATCGTCTTGTTGGAAGGGTCGCGGGCCGAGGGGCTGCTCGTCTGGCCGTTCAGCGCCGACGGCCGCCGCGTTGGCGCGCTCCGGGCCGACATGGCCTACGTCTGGGACACGGCCACCGGCCGCCTCCTCTTCCAACGCGCCGTGTCCGGAGTATCCGCCCTGGACCTCACGCCCGACGGCGAGTCGGTCGTGCTCCAACTTGCGTCCGGGGCGCTGCAGTTGGTGCGGCTGGCGGACGGCTCGGCGGGACCGCGCCTCGACCGCGGTTTCGCGGACGGGGCATTCTGGTTCAGCCCCGATGGCCGGAGGGTGGCTTCTTTCAGCCCGTCGCGCTGCGAAGTGCTGCTGTCCGATGCGGACGGGGGTTCGCGCCAGACCCTGCGGTTGCCACCGCCGGTCTGCCCGTACGGGCTGCTCTGGACGCCGGACAGCGGCGGCCTGTTGCTCGCGGGCGACGATTTCCGCGGCTACCTGTTCCGGCTCGGCGGAGCTGATCTGCGGGCCATCCGGTTCGAAGGGCATCAGGCGGAGATCGTGGGCGGGGTGATGCACCCGACGCTGCCGTTCGCCTTGTCCACGAGTTGGGACGGCACGACGCGGCTTTGGGAACTGGAGACGGGAAGGCAGATGCTCCGGATCAACCGGACCGCCACGGAGTTCCGCTGGCGGTCCGACGGCCGTTTGGGCGGGGTATTGGAGCACGGCAACGGGCGTTACGATCTGATCGAATGGGAGTCCGCGTTGTCGGATGGCGTGCGGGTGTTGTCCGAACCGGTTCCGCCGCGCGCGCTGGCCTCGAACAAGGGCACTTGGGATATCGCCTTCCTGGCGGGAGGCGATGTCCTGGCCGTTGCCAGCTACGATGGCATCCGGTTGTGGCCGGTGGCCGGAGGCGAACCGCTCCTGCTCCCTCTGGGTTGGACCCGTTGGCTGGAGACGGATCCCGGTGGCGAGGTGTTGTGGGCCAGCACCGCCGAAGCGGTCGTGCGTGTCGCGTTGCGTTGGGACCCGGCCGCCCGCCGGCTGTCGGTGGGCGACGCGCGGCCCGCGGGCGCGGTCGGCCGGGAACTTCCGCTGGCGGCGGTGACGATCGACGAAGCGCTCAGCGCGCAGGGGCGCGAGCTGTTCCGGATCTCGTCCACCGGCGTGCGTGCCGTGGGTGGACTCCCGGATGACACCACCCGCCTGCGGGCCAGCCCCGACGGGCGCTGGTTGTTGGCCGGTGATTATCATGCCGCGGAGCTGCTGCTGTTGTCCGCTCCGGAGGCCCGGCTCGTACGGCGCATCGTGACCGGTCCCAAAGGCCACGGGATATTCCTTGCCGACGGGGCCGACCTGGTGGTGTCCACCGCGACCGAACTGCGCCGCGAGCCCTCGGCCGGCGGGCCACCGCGTTGGACGGTGCCGCGACCCGGGTCCGCGACGTCGTCCGGCCCGCTTGCGATCGCCCCGGACGGACGGTCCCTCGCCGCCGCGATGGATGCGCAGCAGGTGGTGCTGATGGACGGCGACAGCGGCACGGTGTGGTGCCGGCTCGAAAGCTCAGAGCGCGGTGAAGTGACGGCGTTGCGCTTCAGCCCGGACGGCCGGCATCTCGCGGTCGCGACCGGCAACCACACCGTCGTGCTCTGGGACCTCGCCGAGGTGCGGTCCGGTCTGCGCGGGATGGGTCTCGACTGGTCCGCCCCGCTGGTCCAAGCGGCGCCGGTCGCCGGGAAGGTGACGTTTGCTCCGCTGAAGGAAGCGGCAGCGCCGTCTGTCACGGACCGGACCGGGCCGCTGGAACTGTCCGGATATCTCACCCATACGCTCGCGAACTTCTCCTCCGGAGGGCTCCGCAACCAGCTCGATGGCCTGGTGCCGGGCCCCCTCGTCGTCGGCGACATCCGCTTCGAGGTCCGCGGCGTCATCCAGTTGGGCGGCCAGATGCTGCCGGCCCTTCCGCGTCGCGTCGAAGGGCTCCCGGTGAACCGCGTCTGCCGGCGGCTCCATTTCCTCCACGCGAGCGCTTGGGACGGTCCGCTGCTCGGGGAGATCGGCCGGTACACGGTGCGCTATGCCGACGGCACGACCGAGGTGGTGCTGCTCCGGCATGGCGAGAACATCCGGGATTGGTGGATCGATCCGAAAGTTCCGGCGACGCCGGCACCGGTCTGGACCGGTAGGAATCCGGTCGTGCAGGAGCTCGGCATGGGCATCGGCCTGTTCCACCTGGCCTGGGACAATCCGAGGCCGGACGTCCCGGTGGTCTCGCTGACGCTGGAGACGGAGGGGCAGGGGAGGCTGCCGTTCCTCGTGGCGGTCACCACAGAATGAAGCGGCCGTCGAAAAGCTCACGGTGGGCGCGATCGACGACCGTGCCTTGGCGAACATGGCCATCACCGCGCTGACCGCGGGCGGCGCGGTCTTCTTCCGTCTCCGCCCCCTTGAGGCCGCGGTTCACTCGAACGGCTCGACCCGGATCATCACCGGCGCGTCCTTCACGGCGCTGAGCTTCGCGATCTGGGCGAGGGCGCGCTTCATCGCGGCGTTGGGGGCGTCGTGGATCATCAGTATCACCGGCACGGTCTCGCCGGCGTGGCCTTCGGGCTGGATGATCGACGAGATGCCGATGCGGGCCTTGGCGAGGAGGTTGGCGATGCGGGCGAAGACGCCGGGCCGGTCCACGACCGATAGGCGCACGTAGTAGCGGGAGACCACGTCGTCCATCGGCACCACGCAGCCGTCGCCGGAATGGGCGACGAAGCAGGGGACGCGGTTGTGCGAACCGTGCTTGAGGTCGAGCGCGGCGTCGGCGAGGTCGCTGAGGACGGCGCTCGCGGTCGGCTCGGCGCCGGCGCCGCGGCCGTAGAAGAGCGTGTCGCCCACGACATCGCCGCGGACGGAGATGGCGTTGAACGCGTGGTTCACCGAGGCGAGCACATGGCTGTCCGGCACCAGCGCGGGATACACGGCGACCTGGATCGGCGGGCATGGGCCGGGACGACCGCGTTTCGCGGACGGGACCTGCTTGACCACGCCGAGCAGCTTGATGGTGTAGCCGAGCCTCGCGGCGAACTGGATGTCCAGCTTGCTTATGCCGCGGATGCCTTCCGTGTGGATCTGGCCGGGCTTGACCCAGAAGCCGTGCGCCAGCGAGGCGAGGATGCCCGTCTTGTGGGCCGCGTCGTGGCCGTCGACGTCGAGCGAGGGCTCGGCCTCGGCGTATCCAAGGCGCTGGGCTTCGGCGAGGACGTCCGCGAACTCCGCGCCTTCCAGCTTCATCCGGGTGAGGATGTAGTTGCAGGTGCCGTTGACGATGCCGTGCACGGAGATCAGCCGGTTCCCGACGAGCGATTCGCGCAGGACCTTGATGACCGGGATGCCGCCGGCGACCGACGCCTCGTAGTACAGGTTCGCCCCATGCTTGGCCGCGGCGGCGAAGAGCTCCGGCCCGTGCGTGGAGAGCAGGGCCTTGTTCGCGGTCACCACCGGTTTGCCCAAGCGCAGCGCGGCGAGCACGACGTCTTTGGCGGTGGTCGTCCCGCCCATCAGCTCGACGATCACCTGCACCGCGGGGTCCTGGACGACGCCGCGCCAATCGTCGGTCAGCAGACCGGCGGGGATCGCGGCGGCGCGGGCCTTCGTGAGGTCGCGGACGGCGACCTTGGCGACGGTCAATCCGATGCCGAGCCGCGAGGCCATGAGCGCGCCGTTGCGCTGCAGAGCCTGGTGGACGCCGCCGCCGACCGTGCCGCCTCCGATGAGGCCGAATGTGACCTGTTGCATACGAGGCGCGGAGCGTGCCGATGCGCCGGGGACGGGACAACGCGATTCTGACCGGGCCCGGGTCGGACCGATCCGCATGGGCCCTCCGGCCGGCTCGCCGAAGTTTCGCCGTCGTTGCGCGGCGGGCCGCCGATCCGCTAGCGTGCCCGTCCTGTGACCGCGAAGAAACCCGTCCCCGCCGCGCCCGCCACGCCGACCCGACCCCGCACCGTGGGGCTCATCTCGCTCGGTTGCGCCAAGAACCTCGTCGATGCCGAGATCATGCTCGGGTCGTTGCTCAAGGGCGGCGTCGAGATCGTCAACGACCCGGCCGAGGCGGATGCCGTCATCGTCAACACCTGCTCCTTCATCGACGCGGCGCAGGAGGAGAGCGTCGACACCATCTTCGAGTCGACCGAGTTCCGCGAGAAGACGCGGCCCGGCCAGGCGGTGATCGTCTCCGGCTGCATGCCCCAGCGGTTCCGCGAGGAGCTGCCCAAGCTCATGCCCGAGGTGGATGTCTTCATGGGCATCGACCAGGTCGAGCAGGTCGGTCAGCTGGTCGAGCAAGCGATCGCGAGCCGGGCGCTCAAGGTCCAGGATCCCAAGGCCGTCACGTCCGCCGCCAAGGCCGCGCTCAAGGCCAAGCTCGCCGAGCTCGACGGGGCGAAGGAGCCGCACGACCACGACCACGGCGATGACCACGGTCCGTCGTCCGGAGCGGGCGGGAAACCCGGCAAGACCAAGAAGGTCGTCGCGGCCAAGGCGGCGCCGGCCAAGCCCGTCGTCGATGTCACGTCGCGTCCGCTGTACATCCCGCAGTTCGAGACGCCGCGGTTCCGTCTGACGCCGAAACATTTCGCCTACGTGAAGATCGCGGAGGGCTGCAACCATCCGTGCAGCTTCTGCATCATCCCGCGGATGCGCGGCTCGCACCGCAGCCGCACCCAGGCCGATGTCGTCGCCGAGGCCAGGGCGCTGATCAAGGACGGCGTGAAGGAGCTGAACCTGATCTCGCAGGACTCCACCTACTACGGCCTCGACCTGCGCCCGGGACATTCCCGCGCCATCGCGTCGCCGGAGAAGTTCACGGCGGCGACCAAGGCGCTGGCGGCGGACGCGACCACGCTCAGCTCCTTGTTGCGCGAGCTGGACGCGATCAAGGGCGATTTCTGGATCCGCCTGCTCTACACGCATCCGGCCCACTGGACCGACGAGCTCATCCGCACCATCGCCGATTGCCCGAAGGTGGCGCGCTACGTGGACATGCCGCTCCAGCACGTCCACGACGACCTGCTGGCCCGCATGCGCCGCGAGACGACCGGCGATTACATCCGCGAACTGATCGCGAAGATCCGCGCCGGCGTCCCCGGGATCGCCTTGCGGACGACCTTCATCGTCGGTTTCCCCGGCGAGACCGAGGCGCATCTGCGGACGCTGCTGGATTTCATCCGCGACACGAGGTTCGAGCGGCTCGGCGTGTTCGCCTACTCGCAGGAGGACGGCACCATCGCGGGCAAGATGGCGGGGCAGCTCACGCCCAAGCAGCGCCAGAAACGCCGCGGGCAGGCGATGGCGGCGCAGCACGAGGTCGCGGTGGCGGTCGCGGAATCCTTCGTCGGGCGCACGCTCAAGGTGCTGGTCGAGGGCGAGGCCACGGCCAAGCAGATCGAGGCGGCGCGCGTGCAGTCGTGGGAGCACGGCCTGATGCGCGACGGCGCGGCCGCCGATGCGAAGCTGGGCACACGGAAGCACCTCGTCGCCCGCGGCGAGGCCGACGCTCCCGACATCGATGGCCGGGTGTACATCCGCGGCAAGCTGCCGGTCGGCCAGTTCGCGCAGGTGAAGATCGTCGGCCACACCGATTACGACCTGATCGCGGAGCCGGTCTGAACGGTCTGCGAAGCAAGTCCGCACGGCCCGGAGGGCGACGGTGATCGGCGGTGCGTCGGAGGGTTTTCACCTTCGCAGGGGCGACGACGTCGGGAAGCCCTGATGTTCCCCGGGGATGACCGGGATCGTGGGCCCGGCTTCCGTGACGGCACCGCCCTGGCAAGGCGCCTGCCTCAACGCCGGCGCAAGCGCAGCGCGTTCCCGATCACCACCACATCGCTCAGGCCCATGGCCAGCGCGCACACGACGGGGCTGAGGAAGCCGAGTGCCGCGAGAGGGATCGCGGCCGCGTTGTAGAAGAAGGCCCAGAACAAGTTCTGGCGGATCACCCGCAACGTCGCCTGCGCGAGGTCGAGCGCGGCGGGGATCGCGGCGAGATCCGCGCGGAGAAGCACGATGTCCGCCGCTTCTCGCGCCACGTCGGTCGCCCGGGAGACCGCGATGCCGAGATCGGCCTGCGCGAGCGCCGGACCATCGTTCAGACCGTCGCCGATGAAGGCCACCCGCCGGCCCTCGTCCTGGAGCCGCCGGATGTGCGCCGCCTTCTGCTCGGGATGCACCTCGGCGAAGACGTCCGCCGCGGCGATCCCGACCTCGCGCGCGATGGCATCCGCGGTCCGGCGGTTGTCGCCGGTGAGCAGGAATATGCGGCGTCCGCCGCTCGCTAGCCGGGCCACGACCTCGGCGGCCCGCGGCTTCAGCTCGTCGCGCAGCGCGAAGGCGCCCCACACCTCGCGGTCGGCCACCAGCAAGGCCACGGTCGCGCCCTCCGCCAGCCAATGGTCGAGGAACGACCGGACCGGCGCGAGGTCGATGCCCTCGTCGCGGAACCACGCCACCGACCCGACCCGCAGACCGCGTCCCCACCACCGCGCCGAGACACCGGAGCCGCGCACCTCCTGCCAGGCCTCGACCGGCAGGTCGCCGGGCGCGAGCGCCGCGAGGCCGCGGCTGAGCGGATGCTGCGAACGCCGCGCCATCGACGCGACGATCTCGGCCACCGGGACGGTGCGGTCGGAAGCGGGCCGGAGATCCTCGCTGGCGACGACTTTCGGGCGCCCTTCGGTCAGCGTGCCGGTCTTGTCGAAGACGAGCGTCGTGATGTCGCCGGATTTCTCCAGCGCCTGCGCGTCGCGGATCAAGATGCCGTGCCGCGCCGCCGCGTCGACGCCCGCCATGAGCGCTGCCGGCGTCGCGAGCCCCATCGCGCACGGGCACGCCACGATGAGCACCGCGCACGCGATCCCCACGGCCGTCGCGAGCGGCGAGCCGTCGACGTGTGCGTGCCAGAGGAACGTCGCCAAGGCGTCGTGGACGCCCCGGGCCGAAGCCGGTGCCAGGCCCCACCACGCGGCCGCCGCCACCGCGACCAGCAGCACCACCGGCACGAAGACCGAGCTGACGCGGTCGGCGAGCCGTTGGATGTCCGCGCGGCTCGACTGCGCGCGCCGCACCGCGGCGACGATATGGGCGAGCGCGGTGGCCTCGCCGGTGGCGGTGACGCGGCCCACGAGCTGGCCGGTCTGGTTGATGGTGCCGGCGAACAGCTTCGCGCCGGCGGTTTTGTCGACCGGCAACGGTTCACCGGTGAGCATCGCCTCGTCCACGGCCGACGCGCCGCTCGCGACCTCGGCATCGACGGGCACGCGGTCGCCGGGCTTGAGCACGATGAGGTCGCCGGACCGCAGATCGGCGACGGGCACCTCGGTCTCGGTGCCGTCGGAGAGCTTCCGAGCCATCTTCGGCGCGAGATCGAGCAACGAGCGCATCGACGCGCCGGCCTTGGCGCTCATCCGCGCCTCGACCCAATGTCCGACGCTGACCAGCGTGAGGATCGAAGCGGATTCCATGAAGTACAGGTGCCCGGGCTGCCCGGTGGCCACCCCCCAGACGCTGAACGCGAACGCCGCGGTGGATCCGAGCGCGACGAGCGTGTCCATGTTCGCTTGGCGCACGCGCAGCTGCCGCCACGCGCCGCGGTAGAACCCGGCGCCGACCACCACCTGCACCGGCAAGGCGAGCGCGAACCCGATCCAATGGAACGTCCGGTCCATGCCCAGGCCGAGGAACCACTCCGCGATGATGAACATGGCCGTGACCGGTCCGCCGAGCAGCACGGCGCGCTTCCAGGCGGTCTCGGCCGAGGACGGCGGAACCGGGCCGGTCGCGGCCGAGGAGACGCTCGCGGCCCGATATCCGGCGTTCGCCACGGCGGCGACGACGGCTCCGGCATCCGCGCGGGACGGGTCCGACCAGACTACCTTCGCGCTCCCGCTCGCGAGGTCGACCTGCGCGCTGGCGACCCCGGGGATCCCGCTGAGCGCCTTCCGCACGGCTTGCGCGCAGTTGCCGCAGGTCATCCCTTCGACGAGGAATTCGTCCGGGGCCGGCGGCGCGACCGGTCGCGCATCATAGCCGGCGCTCTTCACCGACCGGACCAGTGCTCCGGCGTCGGGTGCCGCCCCTGTCTTCCAGACGACCGTGGCCCGGGCTTTCGTCAGTTCCGCCTGCGCCGACGCGACGCCCTCGACCTCGCGCAGAGCCTTCACGACATGCTGGACGCAGCTGCCGCAATCCATGCCTTCGACGGCCAGCTCCGTGGGAGCGACCGCCGCGGGTTCGACCGTCGTCGGCGTGGGCCGGGGGCGGAACTGGATCGGAGCGGTAGCCATCGGCGGACAGCGTCGGTCGCTGCGAGGAGGCGGGCAAATCGTTTGCTGGCGAAAGCCGACCGCCGATGGATCTTCGGGTGGGTCCGATTGGATCTGATGGGCTGTTGTCGGGGGCGGGAACAAGACACCCCGATCTCCCGCGCGCCCGCTTGTGCCCCGCGTGAAGGCGGTCCACCTTCCGGCCGTCACACACCCGCCTATGACCCGCCAGCAAGTGCTCGACCTTTATTTCATGGATGCCCGGTGCAAGCTCATCGAGCTCGCGGCGTTCCTCGACCGCGTGGACCGCGGTACCGGCGACGCCGATTTCCGCTTGCCGGCTTTCCGCGACGCCATGAGGCACCTCGCCGACGGCGATGCGCGACGGGCCGAGACGGTACTTCTCGCCTTCAGCGACCCGACGACCGAACCGATCGCCAAAGCGCCGGGCAAAGGCGCGGTCGGCGCGTGGCCGGGCAAGCCAGTTTGACCCGCACTCGGCCCGGCCAACGGCATTTCCTCGCCTTCGATGAACATCAGCAGCAACCCGCTGGGCCTCGTGGACTGAAGTCCGTCGACCTCTGAGCCATGCCCTCCGCCCGCTCCGCTTCCAAGACCGCCGCGCGCTTCCGCGTCGTGTGCCAAGGCCTCCCGTCGGACCGCTTCGAGGGGTGCGACGGACGCCACGACATCCGCGTGACGTTGCAGACCAAGGACGGTCATGTCGCGGGGACTCCGGCAGGTCCCGACTCGCTCGCTTGGACGACGGAGGTCGCGGTGAAGGCAGGACCCGACGGGGCGCCGGATTTCGCCGGGACCGCGGTGCATGGCAAACGGGGTGAGCGGTTCTTTTACCTGAGCTGGTCGAGCGAGAGATATGGGCACCGCGAGATGTTCCGGCGGATCAAGGTCCACCTGCGCGATGTGACGTCCGCGCAGATCGGGCGGGCCGCGACGACCGACGGTGTCTTGGAAGCCCGCGTCCACGCGGTCGCGAAGGACGGCGGTCCGGCTTGCGCCTCGGTGCCGCTGCTGGGGGGCGGCTGGACGGTCAAGCCGGTCTGAGCATCGCCACGGGCGTTGGCTCTCAGCGCTTCACGCAGCGGTAGACGCGCTGAGCGTTCTTCCGGAACACCTTCGCCGCCGCCGTCGGGCCTTTCCCTGAGACGTAGTCCTGCGTGATCCGCTGGACCGTGGCGTAGGATGCGAAGAGGTCGCTCACCGGCCAGTTGCTCGCGTAGAGCAGGCGGTCTTCGCCGAAGATGTTCCAGACGACATCCAGCACGGGCCGGTAGAAGCCCGGATCGGTCGGAGCCTTCCCGCCGCGGCGACCGGATCCTTCGACCAGGCCGGAGATCTTCATGACCACGTTGGGCGTGTAGTGGCACGCGGCGAGGCCGGAGACCCAGGCCTTCGGATGCGGCCCCGCCGTGACGGGGACGTTGCCGACGTGGTCCACGACGATCGTCAGGGAGCGCAGCGTGTCCGCGAGCGTCGCCACGGCGGGCATCTGGTCGGGGCCGGCGAGCACGTCGAGCGTGAGGCCGCGGTCGGCGAGGCGCCGCAGGTCGTCCCGCGTCCCCGCGTCGCGCGACGCCTGTTGGACGAGGTCGCCGCCGATGCGGATGCCGCGGTAGAGCGGGTTCCTGGCGAAACGCGCGAGCTGGCCGGCGAACTCCGGCGTGCCGGGGGTGAGATGGCCGACGAAGCCGACGATGAACGGTTCGCGCTCGGCGATGTCGAGGATCCACTGGTTGTCCTCGACCCAGGCGCTCGCCTCGACCACGACGGTGCCGGTGACGCCGTGCGGTCGCGCCATGGCGATGTACTCCGCGGGCAGCACCGGACGGTAGAGCGTCGGGTCGTCCTTGGACGGCCACGGCACGCCTTGCGGCCGGGTCGGGTCGTAGAAGTGCGTGTGCGTGTCGATGATCCCGTCCGGGAGGCCGTCGCCGGTCGCGCACCCGGCGAGCGCGCCCGCGGTGGCGAGCCCGGTGGTCGTGAGGAAATCGCGGCGGCTGACGGCGGGCGTGGTCATGGGCGGAACATGCCGGGACCCGCCGCCCGGGCTCAACCGGCTTTCTCGGGACACCGGTCACCGCGGCCAGAACAGATGCGGCACGAAGCGGCTCAGGTTCCCGGTGATCCACCGGGTGTCCTCGCGGATGCCGAGGCCCGCGGCTTCCCCGGCGACGATCCACGATCCGAGCACCGGATGGTTGCCGTTGAACTCCGCCTTCGGCGCGAGCGCTTGGTAGATGAAGCCTTCTTGGCCGTACCCGCCGCCGGTCTCGGCGAGCGGGCGTCCACCGACGACGAGCGACACGTTCGCGCCCTCGCGGCTGAGCAGCGGCTTGCGCGCGAAGTTCCCGCCGAGCGGCTCGGGCGAGGTGTGGGCGGGCAGCAGGTTCGGATGGTCCGGGAAGAGTTCCCAGAGCACGGGCAGAAGGCCTTTGTTGCTGAGCAGCATCTTCCAGCACGGCTCGATGAAGTTCGCCCGGCGCGCCGCGAGATGGACCGCGAACGGCTCGGTCCAGAGCCATTCCCACGGGTAGAGCTTGAAGAGGTTCCGGACCGGCAGGTTCTCAAGGTCGAGGAAGACCTGCCGGCGCGCGTCCCAGCCGATCTCCTCGATCGGCAGCTCCTGGGTGACGCGGCCGGCTTGGGCGCAGGTGTCGCGCAGGTAGTGGACCGTCTGCGCGTCCTCGAGGTTGTCGCGCACGGCGGTGAAATGGACGGGGCCGTCCGGCGCGGAGGCCCATGCCTTGATCAGCCGTTCATGGATGGAGTTGAACTGGTCGGCGTCGCGGAAGTTGTCCTGCAGCCAGAACCACTGCGCGACGCTGGCCTCGAGCAGGGAGGTCGGGGTGTCGGCGTTGTACTCGAGGAGCTTGGGAGCGCCCCGGCCGTCCCACGCGAGGTCGAATCGACCGTAGAGGCTGAAATCGTCGCGTTCCCACGACGAACGGATGGCAGGGACCGCGGCGGGCGGGATGGCGAGCCTCGACCACCAATCGCGTTCGATCACCGCGCCGGCCGCCTCGATGCAGAGGGCGTGGAGCGTGTCGGTGGCGGCTTCGACGGTGTCCACCTCGGAAGCGGTCAGTTCATAGTAGGCGGTCTCGTCCCAGTACGGCGACGCCTCGTGGGAATGGTAGGTGAGGCCGATCTTCTCGACGCGTTCGCGCCAATCGGGCCGGGCCGTGCAGGAGCGACGGTGCATGGCGTGTCAGGATGCGGATCCGGATCCGGAGCCCCCGAAACCGCCGCGCGAGACCGTCGATCGCGTGCCTCCGCTGCGACCGGAGGTCTCGGAAGGCCCCGACATCCGCCCGCGCCCTTCGGGATCACCGTCCGTCGTCCATGACCGGCGGCTGTCCGAGGAGCCGATGGGATCGGTCTCGACCGCTTTGGCTTTCGCCCGGAGCGGCCCGGTCTTGAGGTTCGCGGCCGCGACCGCCTCGGCGCGGGGGATGCTCGCGATGACCTGCGCGGCGTGGGGCGCGGGCCACCAACCGCCGCCGTGGAAATAGCCGCGCCCGGGCAGGTAGCTGTTGTACGGCCGGGCGTACCATCCGCCGTACGGCGCGTGGTAGTAGCCGACGCTCGGGACGTACTGGTTGTTGGTGTACGACTGGTCGGCGGAGAGGACCGGCGGCTCGGGGACCGCCGACGGCCCGGGGCCGCACCCGGTCGTCCAGAGCGCGGAAGCCACGGCACCGGACAAGACGAGCCTCACATTCGGGCTGCGTTTCATAGGGCGTGCAGGCTAGGAGCGGCCGGGGAGGGGGCCATTCGGAACGGATGCGCGTCTTTCCAAAGGGTCAGCCGACGATCGCCGCCGCCACGATGATGCAGACGCCGACGATGATCGCCGCCCCGACGATGGCGGCGGCGACGTTCCGGTTCTCGATGATCTCCTTGTGCAGGTCCCCGGGAGTGGCGGCGTCGAAGAGCTTGTAGCCGGCGACCGCGAGCGCCACGCCGACCAGCGTGAACAGAGCGACCAAGCCGATCGCTTCACCGAGCGATGACGCGTGCCAGGACGTCGGGCCGGGCTCGGCGGCACGGACGACGTTCGCGGATGCGAAGCTCGATAGGACGAGGAGAGGGAGGGCTTTCATGCTGGGGATTCCAGCCGAGGAGCGGTGCTCCAAGCGAGGAGTTTTGTCGCGGCCGGCCGGGGCTTCGTCCACGGTGAAGGGGTCGATGCTGAAGCTCCTCGTCGTCTCCGACCTCCACCATGCCGGTCCGGCCGAACAAGCCCGGCGCGGCCATGAGGCGCGGGCCGTCCGCGGGACCGGCCTGAAGATCGCGACGAACGCCTTCCGGCGTTTCGTCTGGCTGCGCGATCCGCTGGCCCACAACCACCGCCTCGGAAGGATCATCGCCGAGAACCCCTCGCCGGACCTGGTCGTGGCCAACGGTGACTTCACGGTCGATTCGGCCTTCGTCGGCGTGAGCGACGACGCGGCGATGGAGAGCTCGCTGTCGGCGCTCGGCGAGCTGCGCGCGGCGTATGGCGACCGCGTCCACGCGACCATCGGCGACCATGACCTCGGCAAGCAGAGCCTCTTCGGCGGGGTCGGCGGACCGCGGCTGGCGAGTTGGGCGCGCTGTCGCGAGGAACTCAGGATCCGCCCGACCTGGCGGCTGGAGCTCGGTCGGCACGTGTTGATCGGCGTGGCCTCGACCGTGGTGGCGTTGCCGGTGTTCGGGCCGGAGCTGTTGCCGGAGGAACGTGCCGGATGGGAGGCGTTGCGCGCGGTGCAGATGGCGGAGATCCGCGCGGCGTTCGCATCG
>JANNAJ010000320.1:0-2986 GCA_031384285.1 Verrucomicrobiota bacterium | reverse complement strand
TCGTCCTCCTCGCCTTTCGTCAGGCGGTCGCAACCCGCGCCGAGGAGCGCGGCAGCCAAGCAACCGATCAGGGGCCAACGGGGCATGGGAGAAAAAGTCTTCAGTTATCAGTTTCCGGTCCCCGGCGCGGAGCCGACGACGCAGGCACCAGCACGCCTTGAAAACCGGGAACTGAAAACTGGAAAATTCCTCACTTCGCGGCGTCGCCCGCCGGGGCGTTGGTTGAGGGCACCGCGAAATCCGCGGGCAACCGCAGCTTGGTCCGCAGCACGGCCTGGAACTCGGGGTTCACGTTGGTCATCGGCGTGAGCATCTCGAAGAGGATGTCGCGCTTCAGCTCGGTGATCGGGGCGAGCTCCGTGCGGTTGGTCACGGCGCCGCGACCGGTGCGGAGCTGGTAGTTCTCGTGGATCTTGGCCGCCATCTTGTCGAGGCCGATGGCGTTGTCGTCCTCGCCCATGGCGAGGTTGTAGAACGACTGCTCCAAGAAACCCCGGAGCATCGCGGTCACCCGGTCGCGCGACATCTCGTTCACGTCCTCGGTGATCTTGCTCAGCGCGAAGTCGACCATGGTCGAGCCTTCGGGGATCCCGGACTGCGGCCCGAGGCCGTAGCGCTGCTTGAGGTAGTCGAACCACTTCTGGGCCTCGGCCTGCCGGTTGTTCGCGTAGAGGAAATAGACGGCGTCCTTGAGGAAGTTCCGGTGCGCGGTGCCGGTGTGCTCAGCGTTGGCCGGCTCGGCGACCATGGCATCCTCGTAGGCGCGGACGACGTTGCCCACCATGGCGAGGTTGGGCACGACCTCGATGCGCTTGGCGAAGTGGTTGGTGATGATCCGGCCGCGGTGGAACGCCGTGAGCATCGGCTGGAAGACGGTCCTGCGCAGCGGCATCTTGTCCTGCGCAGGCGAGTTCTCGATGCCGACCATGCCCCAGTAGATCGCGTGCGTCTCGGGCAGACGCCACTCCAAGGGGCCGTAGGTGTCGTCGACCTTCTTCATCATCGCCGGCACGAGCTTGTAGCGCTCGACGAGCAGCTGGACGCGCGCCTTCGCCTCGGGCGTCTTCGGATCGAGGAGCTCGGCGTAATCGGGCCGGCCGCCGGGGATGACCTTGTCCATCATCTTCGCCCACTCCGTCTTGTAGAGCCAGTGGGCGTCGTCGAGGTTGGCGCCCATCTTGTGCTGGAAGAACCAGGCGAGCTCCCGGTACATGAGCGCCTGGCCGGGGTTGTAGACGAGGCCCTGGTCGCGCAGGAGCTCGATGCCGCGCTGCACCCAGAGCCAGCGGTCCTCGGGGTTGGGGAACTTGACCGAGATGTTGTAGGCCATGTTCCAGGCCTGGTTGATCCAGACCTGCGAGAAGTGCGGCTGCAGCTTGGTGATCCAGTCCGCGAGCTGCACGGCCTCGAAGTACTTGCCGTCCTCCTGCAGCTCGGTCGTGCGGATCCAGAGGACGTTGGCGATCAGCCCGCGGAATCCGCCCAACGCGACGGTCGTGAAGGCGAGCACCGGCGGCGCGTTGCTGATCACCGCGGTGCGCGTCAGGCCGAGCGACTCGCGGTCGTGGTTCAGACGGCCTTGGACGAAGGAGCCCGCGACCAGCGCGAGCACCATCAGCACGGCGAGGATGGCTTTGCGCGAGGTCATGCGAGCAAGGAACGCGGAGCCGGGGACGCGGAGCCGGACCACCGGCGGGCTGCCGTCGCGGCGGACCGGGGACCGGGGACCGGAAGCTGGAGAACCATCGTGCTCATTGCGGTGCGGCCAGCTCGCGCCGGGTGAAGATGAAGATGCCCGCTCCGGCGAACGCCCCGCCGGTGAGCACCACGACGACGGCGAACGCGGTGCCCAGCTGCGTCCAGGTGATGCTGCGGCCGGTGCTCAGCGAATCGACCGGGTTGAACCCGGCGATCTGGTCGATGACCCAGCGCATCCCGCCGTACACGACGACCGAGCCGCGGTTGATGAAAGAATCCTTGGTCACCACGCCTTCCTCGGTGCCCACGCCGATGACGCCGCCCTGCTCGACCACCTGCTTCAGGGTCCCGCTGGAGAGCCCGACGACAAGGATGGCGAACGAGACGAACGCGGCCACGTTGAACTGCAGCTTCGACGCCGCGAACAAGCCGACCGCCGCCAGCAGCCCCAGCCAGCAGCCGATGATCCCGAGGCCGCGCGCGAAGTTCAGGCCGAATCCGCCCTCGCGATAGAGGACCTCGAAGCCGTCCTCGAGGGGGAAAAGCACCGGCTTCTCGCTCAGGTTGAAGGCGTCGATGGTGAGCTTGCCGTCGGCGCCGATGTGGCCGGGCTCGAGCGGGAAACTGATGTACGACTCCGGCGCGAGGTTGTTCATGAACCGCTGGCGCTGGTGCCCCTCGGGCGGACCGACCTCCCAGCCGAAATCGAACGCGGCACCCATGCCCGCGTAGTCCGGTGTGTAGAACTTCACCCGCGCGAACAGAGGTTGGTCCTTCAGCCGCGTCGCCGCATCGGCGCCGAGGTCGAGCACCCAGCGGCGTCCCTGCCCGGGCCGGACGTACTGGAGCGACGCCTTGAGCTGCTCGCGAACCTGCTTGCGCACGAACTCGCTGTCCATCGAGGCGACCGCCTGCTGGCGGATCCGCTCCTGGAAGAGCTGCTCGACCTGGGGCTCGATCTGCGGCGGCGCTTCCTTGGCCGACTTCCTCGCGACGAGCACCTCTTCGCGCAGCACCTGCTGCTGCTCCGGCTTGAGACCGCGCGATTTCGCCAGCAACAGCATGTAGACGGTGAAACCGGACACCGCGAGCAACGCGATGTTGAGCACCATGATGCCGAGCCATTTCCCCAACCAGACCTGCCAGCGCGCCACCGGCTTGGTGCAGACGAGCTGCATCGTGAAATCTTCCACCTCGCGGGCCAACGACCCGCACGCGAGCCAGAGCGTGGCGAAGCCGAGCAGCGCCGTGATCGCCGAGAGCGTGTAAGTGATGAGGATCTGCGTGA
>JANNAJ010000305.1:0-1789 GCA_031384285.1 Verrucomicrobiota bacterium | reverse complement strand
GTTGCGGATGGGATGGGTGGCGTTGAACTCGGTGCCCTGGAACGCCGCCGGCAGGAAGCCGGGCGCCCAGTTGTTCACGCTGTTCTGCGGTTTGCCGCGCGGGTCGGGGATGGCGACGTAGGCCGGCAAGCTCTGGTCCTCGCTGCCGAGGGCGTAGGTCACCCAGGCGCCGAGGCTGGGGAAGCCGTCCAGCGTGTTGCAGGTGGACATGAAGTTCTCGCCGGGGCCGTGCGTGTTGGTCTTCCCCTGCATCGAGTGGATGAAGCACAGGTCGTCCGCCAGCGCGCCGATGTGGGGCACGAGCTCGGAGATCATCTTGCCGCTCTTGCCGCGGGGCTTGAATTCCCACGGGCTCTTGGCGAGGGCGCCTTGCTCACCTTGGAAGGTGATGAGCTTGTCGCTGCCCGGCATCGGCTGGCCGTGGCGGCGGATGAGCTCGGGCTTGTGGTCGAAGGTGTCGAGCTGGCTGCAGGCGCCGCTGCAGAAGATGACGAGGACGTTCTTGGCGCGGCCGGTGAAATGCGGTTTGCGCGGCGCGTAGGGCTGGCCGGGCGGGATGACCGGGCGGATCGCCTCCTTGCCCGAGACGTTGGCGGCGAGCAGTCCTTGGCGGCCGAGCAGATGGGTGAGCGCGATGGCGCCAAGGCCGATGCCGGTGTCGGCGAAGAAGCGACGGCGGTCGAGCAACGGGCTGCGGCGGAGATCGTCGGGCGCGCTCATGGGATGAAGAGGAACTCGTTGGCGTTGAGCACGGCGCGGCACAATGCCGGCAAGCCCTCGGCCCGGGCGAATCCGGACGCAGCCTCCAGTTCGCCCGGAGCCGGCGAGCGGTTGAAGGCGAGCTGCCACGCGGTCCGGACCTGTGCCCGGATGTCGTCGCCGGCTTCGTTCCGCAGGCGCGCGGCGAAGGTGTCCGCTTGCTGGAGGATGAAGCGGCTATTGAAGAGGTTCAGCGCCTGCAACGGCGTGGTGGACATGCTGCGCTTGGGCGTCACCAGGCTGCCGTCGGGACAATCGAACGCGCCGAAGATGCCGTCCTGCTCCATCCGCACCTTGAAGGCGTAGACCATCCGGCGGGTCTCCGCGGGGGTGAACTTCTCCTTCGGGTGGTAGTGGTAGACGTTCTCGCGATCGACATCGTGCAGGAAGAAGCTCGGTCCGCCGGCGGTGCGGTCGAGGTTGCCGCTGACGGCGAGGATGCTGTCGCGGATGCCTTCCGCCTCCATCCGCCGCGGCGGGAAGCGCCAGAGCAACCGGCTGGTCGCGTCGATCTTCCGGGCCGATGCGATCGGGCCGCTGGATTGGCGCCACGTCGCGGAGGTGAGGATGAGGCGCTGGAGGTGCTTGATGCTCCAAGGATGCGGGGCGGCGGTCGAGTGGCGCGAGGCGTTGGAGGGAGCGACCCATTCGCTGGCGAGCCAATCGAGCAGCTCCGGATGGCTCGGGCGGGCGCCGTTCTTGCCGAAGTCGTTCGGCGTGGTCACGAGGCCGGCGCCGAACTGATGTTGCCAGACGCGGTTCACCATCACGCGGGCGGTGAGCGGGTTGTCGGGGCTGGCGATCCAATCGGCGAGCCGCACGCGGCGCTCCTGCTCCGGCGCGTTCGTCGCCAAGGCGAGCGGACGGAAGATGGCGAGCGTCCCGGGCGGCACCGGCTCGCGCTTTTGCATCGGATCGCCGCGATGGAGGCGGAAGGTCGGTCCGGGCTGCGTGAAGTTCCCTGAATAGACCATCGCCGCCTTGGCCGCTCCGGCCCGTTCTTTCCGCGCGGAGTCCAATCCGGCCGACC
>JANNAJ010000302.1:0-6005 GCA_031384285.1 Verrucomicrobiota bacterium | reverse complement strand
CTCGGCGAACGCATCTCGGACGAGCTGCTGGCCGACCCGCGCATCGCGACCGTCGAGCAGCAGATCGGCCGCGCCGAGGCCGGCGAAGACCCGTGGGGACCGCACCGGAGCGAGTTCCACGTCGAGCTGAAACCGTTGCCGGGCGACCAGGAAGAAGACGTCCAGAAATCGATCCGCGACATGCTCGCGAAGTTCCCGGGCATCGAGTCGGAGGTGCTGACCTTCCTCGGAGACCGCATCGGCGAGACCATCTCCGGCGAGACCGCGGCCGTCGTTGTCAGCGTCTACGGCGACGATCTCGACGCGCTCGACGCAAAGGCGTCCGATGTGGCGGCGCTGCTCGGCACGATCCCCGGCAACGCCGATGTCCGCGTCCGATCGCTGCCCGGCATGCCTCGCCTCTCGGTGCGGTTGCGACCCGACCGCCTGCTCCAGCACGGGTTCTCGCCGGTGGAGGTGATGGATGCGCTGGAGACCGCCTGGCAAGGCACCGTGGTCGCGCAGGTCCACGAGGCCCGGCGCGTCCACGATGTGGTCGTCATCCTCGATCCCGCCGATCGCACGGAACCGGAGACGGCCGGCGCGCTGGTCGTCCGCAACGCCGCGGGCACGCGGCTCCCGTTGCGCGAGCTGGCCGACGTGGACCTGACCGAAGGCCGCGCTTCCCTCTCGCACGACGGCGCGCGCCGACGCCAGACGGTGACGTGCAACGTGTCCGGGCGGGACGTGCCGTCCTTCGTCGCCGAGGCGCGTCGCCGCGTCGCCGCCGAGGTCACGTTCCCTTCCGGCATGTATCCCGTGTTCACCGGTGCCGCCGAGCTGGTGCGCGCGGCGCGAGGCGACCTGCTGATGCATTCATCGCTCGCGGCGGTGGGCATCATCCTGCTGCTGTCGGTCGTCCTGGCGCATTGGCGGAACCTCCTGCTCGTGCTGGCCAACCTGCCCTTCGCCCTCGTCGGCGGCGTCGCCTCGGTGTTCCTGCACGAACGTCTGCTCTCGCTCGGCGCGATGGTCGGGTTCGTCACCTTGTTCGGCATCACCACGCGGAACTCGATCATGCTCATCGCGCACTACGAGCACCTCGTCGGCCGAGAAGGCCGGCCTTGGGGGATCGAAACGGCGCTGCGTGGAGCCCGCGAGCGGCTCGGCCCCATCCTGATGACGGCCTTGGTCACCGGGCTCGGATTGCTGCCGCTCGCGCTCGGCGGCGCGGAGGCCGGCCGCGAGATCGAGGGTCCGATGGCGCTGGTGATCCTGGGCGGATTGGTGAGCTCGACCGCGTTGAACCTGCTCGTGCTGCCGTCGCTCGCGCTGCGTTTCGGCCGCTTCGGGACGCCAGAGGGTGGAGCGATGGCGAAGACGGCGTGATGCTCCCGCCTGGGACCAAAGCGCGAGCCCCGTGGCGACGCTGGTATCGCTCGGGTCCTGGAGTTAGCTTCGGGCAACTCATGTCGGAGCCGAACGTCATCCCAATCCCTGCGGCCGCGATGCGCCGAACCGGCGATCCACGTCGACCGGATCCCGTTGGATGAAGGCGGTCCTGGACTATCGGGCGCACGCGTCCGCGCTGCGGACCCTCGGCGTCTGGCTGGCGCTGACGGCACCGGTCGCCGTGATGGCGGGCTCGGCCAGCGCGCTGTTCCTCTGGTCGCTCGACCGCGTGACAGCGCTGCGGTTCGCCTTCCCGTGGCTGCTCCTCCTGCTGCCGGCCATCGGCCCGGTGATCGTCTGGCTCTACGAGGAGCACGGCCGCGGAGCCGGACGCGGGACGGACCTCCTGCTCGACGAGATCCACAAGCCTGGTGCCGGTGTCCCCGTCCGCATGGCGCCGCTCGTCCTCCTGTCCACGCTGCTCACGCATCTCTTCGGCGGCTCGGCAGGACGCGAAGGCACGGCCTTGCAGATGGGCGGCGGATTGGCGGCGGGGTTCATCCGTTGGGCGCGTATCCCGGGACGGCATCGCGCGATGCTCTTGCAAGCCGGCGTCGCGGCGGGGTTCGGATCCGTGTTCGGCACGCCCGTGGCCGGTGCGGTGTTCGCCATCGAGGTGCTCGCCATCGGACAGGTCCGCTATGGATCGCTCCTGCCGTGCCTGTTCGCCGGCCTGATCGGCGACCTGACCTGTTCGGCGTGGGGCATCCACCACACATCCTACCACATCGATGTCATCGCAGAGCCGGAATCGTTCGGCTTCCGCATCTTCGACGTGATGCTGCTCGCCAAATCGGTGGTGCTCGGCGCGGCGGCCGGCTTGGTGGCGATGCTCTTCTCCGATCTCGCGCACGCCGTCCAAAAGCAGTTGAAGATGCGGATCCGGACGCCGTGGCTGCGTCCATCCGTGGGCGGCCTGGTCGTGATCGGCCTGGCCTACGCGCTGGACACGCGAGCGTACCTCGGCCTCGGCGTGAGCAGCCCCTACCCCGGCGACGTCACCATCCTCTCGTGTTTCCACGAGGGCGGCGCCACCGGTTGGAGCTGGCTCTGGAAGATCCTCTTCACGGTCGTCACCTTGGGATCCGGGTTCAAAGGAGGCGAAGTGACACCGCTGTTCTTCATCGGCGCGGCGCTCGGTAACGCGCTGAGCGGCCCCATGGGCGCGCCGACGGACCTGCTCGCGGGACTTGGGTTCGTCGCGGTCTTCGCCGGCGCGAGCAACACGCCGCTTGCCTGCACGCTCATGGGGATCGAGCTCTTCGGCGCCGCCCATGCGCCTTACCTTGCCGCGGCCTGCTTCGTGGCCTATCTCTTCAGCGGCCACTCCGGCATCTACGGGTCGCAACGCATCGCGGGCCCGAAGACGCCTCGGGCAGACATCCCGGACGACGGCACGCTCGCGGACCTCCGCCGCGGGCAAGACGATGGCGGCCGACCCGACACCCGGTGATCGATCGTGGCCCTCATGATGGTGCGGCTCCCGCGGTCGTCGACCGGCCCCGCCACCTCCGCTGCGCGATGTTGCAGGCCAGGTCTCTTGGCTCGGTCGCTGCTTAGCTTTCTCCCGTCCACACATGAAACGATTCCTTCAGTCCGCTGCCGTCGGGACCCTTCTCGGCGTGTCCGGTGTCCATGGCGCCGTGGTCATCAATGAGCTGATGTACCATCCGGCCTCGGGCCGCACGAACGAGCAGTTCATCGAGCTGCTCAACACCGGGCCCGCCGCCCAGGACCTCGCGGGCTGGCGGATCAGCGGCGCGGTCGACCTCGCCCTCGCTGCCGGGACCATCCCGGCCGGCGGGTTCGCTGTCGTCGCGGCCGACAAAACGGCGTTCAAGGCCAAGCATCCGGGCGTCGCTCTCGCCGCAGGGAACTGGACCGGCGTGCTCGGCAACGGCGACACGGTGCGGCTCAAGGACGCCAGCGGCGCCACGGTCGATTCGGTGAGCTACGAGACGGAAGGCGATTGGTCCACACGGCGGCTCGGTCCGCCGGACCGCGGAGTCCGCGGCTGGGAATGGATCACGGCCCACGACGGCGGCAGCAGCTCGCTCGAGCTCGTCGACCCGCGGAAACCCCGGAAGCACGGCCAGAACTGGGACGCGAGCAGCGTCGCCGACGGCACACCTGGCGCTCCGAACTCCGTCGCGCGGACGGACGACGCACCGCTGGTCCTCGAGGTCGCCCATTTCCCGCTCATCCCGGGACCGTCGGATCCGGTGTCGGTCACCGCGCGCCTCCTCGACGAGGCGACCTCGACCGCGACCGCGACGCTCTTCTGGCGCGAGGACACTACGCCGTCAGGCGTCTGGCAGCAGATGCCGAAGCGCGACGACGGCGCGCACGGCGACGGGACACCGGGAGACGGTATCTACGGGGCGGTGGTGCCGCCCCACGCCAAGGGCACGGTCGTCGAATTCCGCATCGTCGCCACCGATGCCGCGGGCAACACGCGGACCTATCCGCGCACCGAACCCGCCGAGGGGCGCACCGCCGACCTCCTCTTCCAGGTCGACGACGGCACGCGACCCGACGGCCGACCGCTCTACCGCGTGGTGATGACCGCCTCCGAGAAATCCGCGCTCGATGCCGTGGAAGCCGCCCAACCGCTGAGCGACGCCGCATCCAGCGGCGCCTTCATCGCCCAGGACGGGACCGGGACCGAGGGACGCCAGCTGACGACCTACCGCAACCGCGGCCACGGCACCCGTTCGCACTCGCCCCACAACATCAAGGTGAAGCTCCCCGCCGACCGACCGCTCGGGGGCCGGACCAGCCTGAACCTGAACAGCTACTACCCCTACAACCAGGCCCTCGGCAGCGCGGTGATGCGCCGGCTCGGCCTGGTCATCCCGGAATCACGGCTGGCCCGGGTGCGTGTCAACGGCGCCGACCCGGCCGGGAGCAACCAGCACGGCTCCTACGCCGCGAACTGGGGCTTCGACAACGACCTGGTGAAGACCCAGTTGCCGCAGGACACCGGAGGCAACCTCTACCGCGGCATCCGCGGTTTCGACACCAGCATCACGCCCAACCTCGTCTGGCACGGCGCCGATCCGCGCGGCTACACCAACGCCTACTTCAAGCAGAACAACCTGCTCGCCGACGACTGGACCGACCTAATCGGCCTCGTCGCGGCGCTCAACTCCACCAACGGGTTCCCGACCGCATCGTATGCCGCCGATGTCGCCGCCCGCGCCGATGTCGACCAATGGATGCGCTACTTCGCCGCGCACACGCTGCTCGCGGACGCGGAGACCACGCTCGGCACGGGATACGGCGACGACTACGGGCTCTACCGCGGGCTGAAGGACACGCGCTTCCAGCTCCTGCCCTACGACATGGACACGCTGTTCGGCCAAGGCGACACCGCCGCCGCGATCGACGCGGGATTGTTCCGCATGACCGGCCTCGGCACGTCCCACTATCTGCCGGCCATCGATCGACTGATGAAGAGCCCTGAGTTCGCTCCGGCCTACTACCGCCACCTGAAGGCGATGGCCGAGACCGTCTTCGCCCCGGCCGCGATGGCGGATCTCATCGACCAAATCTACGCGGGCACCGGCGTGCCGGTCGCGGTGTCCGACGCGATGAAGAGCTTCAGCGCGGAGCGCACCGCTTGGGTCCGCTCGCAGATCCCGCTCGCGTTGACCGTCGAAAGCGCACTTCCGGTCGTCGACGGCTACCCGCGCACCACCTCCCCGACGGTCATGCTCACCGGCAGCGCGGACGCGACCCGGACCACCGCGATCCGCGTCGGCGGGGCCGTGGCGGACTACGTCGCTTGGCAAGCCCGCTGGACGAACGCCGCGGTGAGCTTGCGACCGGGCCTCAACCGGGTGCTGGTGCAGTCGATCGGCCTGCACGGCATGGAGACGGAGCGGACGACGTACGAGGTTTGGTATGACGACGGCAGCGTGCAGTCCGTGGGCGGCGCGATCACCGCCGACACGACTTGGACCGCTGCCGGCGGCCCGTTCCTCATCAACACCAGCCTGACGGTCAACAACGGTGCCACGCTCACCATCGGGCCGGGCACGACCGTGTACCTCGGCTCAGGCGTGAAACTCACCGTCGCCAACGGAGGGCGCCTGCTCGCCGAGGGCACCACGAACGCGCCCATCCGCTTCGGGCGTCAGCCGGGCACGACGGCTTCCTGGGCCGGGCTGGTCATCGACGGCGCGGTCGGCTCGCCCGAGACGCGCATCGCCCACGCCCACTTCGAGGGCAACGGTTCGACCTGCATCGAGGTCGCGGGCGGCACGGTCCGCTTCGACCACCTCACCTTCGGCACGACCACGCACCAATACCTCGCGCTCGACGGGGCTTCGTTCGTGCTCGAGGGGTGCGTCTTCCCGACCAGCACCGCGGGCTTCGAGCTGGTCCACGGAACGCAAGGAGTGAAGGCCGGCGGCCACGGCATCGTGCGCGGTTGCTTCTTCGGCAGCACGACGGGCTACAACGACATCATGGATTTCACCGGCGGCAACCGTGATCTGAACCAGCCGATCATCCAGTATTACAACAACGTCTTCGCCGGTGGCTCGGACGACATGCTCGATCTCGATGGC
>JANNAJ010000255.1:0-12523 GCA_031384285.1 Verrucomicrobiota bacterium | reverse complement strand
CCGCTCGAGTCGTGCGTGTGAAAGTGAATCGGCAGGCCGATCTCTTCCTTCAAGGCTTTGACCAGGGCGTAGGCGGCGTAGGGACGACAGAGGCCGGCCATGTCTTTGATGGCGAGGAAATGCGCGCCCATCTTCTCCAGCTCCTTGGCGAGCTTCACGTAATACTTCAGCGAATACTTGTCGCGCTTCGGGTCGAGAATGTCGCCGGTGTAGCACACGGCCGCCTCGCAGAGGGCGTGGGTGTCGTGCACCGCCGCCATCGCCACCCGCAGGTTGGGCAGGTAGTTCAGCGAATCGAAGATGCGGAAGATGTCCATGCCCGACGCCGCGGCGTGCTTCACGAAGCCGGCGACCACGTTGTCGGGATAGTTCGAGTAGCCCACGGCGTTGCTGCCGCGGAAGAGCATCTGGAAGCAGATGTTCGGGATCCTGGCGCGCAGCTGGCGGAGGCGTTCCCACGGGTCCTCGTTGAGGAAGCGCATCGACGTGTCGAACGTCGCGCCGCCCCACATCTCCAGCGAGAAGAGGTCCGGCGTGCGGCGCGCCACGGCATCGGCCACGGCCAGCATGTCGAAGCTGCGGACGCGGGTGGCCATCAACGACTGGTGGGCGTCGCGGAAGGTCGTGTCGGTCACGAGCAGGCGCTTCTGCTTGCGCGTCCACTCGGCGAACTTCGCCGGCCCGAGCTTGAGCAGCAGGTCGCGCGTGCCGGGCGCGGGCGCGGCGAGCGGCTCGCTGGCCGGGACCGGGGCGGCGACGAACGGACGCTCGGGTTTGTAGCCCTTCGCGTGCGGGTTGCCGTTCACGATCACGTTGCCGAGGAAGTTCAGCAGCTTCGTGGCGCGGTCGCGGCGGGGCTTGAAGGCGAAGAGCTCCGGCGTCGTGTCGATGAGCGTGGTGGTCGCCTGCCCGGCGCGGAACACCGGGTTGCCGATCACGTTCTCTAGGAACGGGATGTTCGTCTTCACGCCGCGGATGCGGAACTCGCTCAGCGCGCGGTGGACGCGGTTCATCGCCATCTCGTACGACTGGCCGCTGCCGGTGATCTTCACCAGCATCGAGTCGTAGAACGGCGTGATCACCGATCCGGTGTAGCCCATGCCGCCGTCGAGCCGGATGCCGAAGCCGCCGGGCGAGCGGTAGGCGAGGATCTTGCCGTAGTCCGGCATGAACTTGTTCTCCGGGTCCTCGGTGGTGATGCGGCACTGGATGGCGTAGCCGTTCCGCGGCACCTGGTCCTGCGGCGGCATCGCCACCTGCCGCGAATGCAGCGGATGCCCCTGCGCGATGAGGATCTGCGCGCGCACGAGGTCGAGGCCGGTGATCACCTCGGTGACGGTGTGCTCGACCTGGATCCGCGGGTTCATCTCGATGAAGAACCACTCGTGGCGGTCGAGGTCGTAGAGGAACTCGATGGTGCCCGCGTTGTCGTAGCGGATCTCACGGGCCATGCGCGCCGCGGCGTCGCACAGCTCCTTCACCACGTGCTCCGGAAGGCCGAAGGAGGGCGCGACCTCCACGACCTTCTGGTGCCGGCGCTGCACCGAGCAATCGCGCTCGTGCAGGTGGATCACGTTGCCGTGCTGGTCGCCGAGGATCTGCACCTCGATGTGCTTCGCGCGCGGGATGTACTTCTCCAGGAAGACCGCCGGGTTGCCGAAGGCGCGTCCCGCCTCGCCCTGGGCCTCGTCGAGCAGGCCGGAGAGGTCGCCCGCCTTGTGCACCACGCGCATGCCGCGTCCGCCGCCGCCGAAGGCCGCCTTGATGATGAGCGGGAAGCCGATCTGCTTCGCCACCTTCAGCGCCTCGTCGCGGTCGCTCACCGGCTCCTCGGTGCCGGGCAGCACGGGCACGCCGATCTTCTGCGCCAGCGCGCGGGCGGCCGTCTTGTCGCCCATCATGTCCAGCAGCTCGGGACGCGGTCCGACGAAGGTGATGCCCGCCTTGGCGCAGGCGCGGGCGAAGGCCGGGTTCTCCGAGAGGAAGCCGTAGCCCGGATGGATGGCGTCCACGCCGCGCGCCTTGGCGGCGGCGACGATGCTGTCGATGTCGAGGTAGGCGGCGACCGGCCCCTTGCCCTGGCCGACCTGGTACGCCTCGTCGGCCTTGAAGCGGTGCGCCCCGAAGCGGTCCTCGGCGGCGTAGATGGCGACGGTGCGCATGCCGAGCTCGGTCGCCGCGCGGAAGATGCGGATGGCGATCTCGGAACGGTTCGCGGCCATGAGCTTCTGGAACTCACGGCGGCCCGAGGGAGCGGCGACAGCGGAGGCGGATCGGTGCGGCATAGCGGTGCGGGCGGATTCTTACGGAAACCCGCTCCCGGGAGGCAAAGGAAAGTCGGTGGGGAGCACCACGACGCCATCGCGACTCCTCCCGCCCCATGCGGAGGTCCGAGAGGTCTTGGAGTGCGTGTGGATTGCCACCGCCTTCGCCTGCCGGACGCGGTGACGAACGGGGTTGCGCGTCGCCGGATCGGGCACCTCGCCCAGGGCGGTAGCTTCGCTCTGCTTCGCGACCGCAGTCCAAGACGCTTCGCGCGGCCCTGTGCGCCAAGAACCCGGGAGGGCGCGGTTCCACCCGCGCCCTGATCTATTCGCGAAGGGATCGTACGGGCTATCCCGTGACGTGGCGGGCTGCGCTGGAAAGCGAGGACGCGCGCGGCGTGAAGAATCAAGGGCGCCGGTGGAACCGCGGCCCTCCCGACACTTCAACGGTCGGCCGCAACTCCGTGGCGCGGGCGCGAGCGGGAACCGCCGCCGGGCCGCGATTCTCACTCCGCGCTGCGCGATTGGAGGACCAGATAGAGATCGCCCGGGTTGTCGCCGGCGGCCAATGCCGTCCGGCGGACGAGCAGTTGCCCGGCTTGCCCGATCCATTCGCCGAGCATGGGCACCGTCTCGACGGCGGTCTCCGCGGTGTAGGACGGCTCGCGTCCGACCGCGGGTGCCGCGACCGCGCCGGGCGTGGTCTCTTTCTTGGGTGCCTGCTTGTCCTTCTTCTTCCGCTTGAACAGCCCTCCGAGATCGCTTCCGCCGCCCGTGTTCACGAAGCCGTCCTCGTCCTCCTCCATCTTCTCGTAGGCGACACCGGGGACGGCACGCGCGATGTTGAAGCCGCGGACGGCCATCGCTTCCCACCGGGCCAGCAGCGAGACGGAGCCGGACCATCCGCCTTCCCACGACATGGCGATCAGGGGCGGGGTCGAGACGGTCGCCGGGACCAGCATCCGCACATCCACGTGGAGATCCACGCCGAAGGTCTGGTTGGTCGGCGTGCCGCCGTTGTCGCCGAGCCTGAACGCGGGCCGCGTCTCGGTCGCGAGGAAATCGGCGCGCGCGGAGGGAAGGCACGCGATATCGCGCCGGGCGTGGCAGAGCACCTCCAACGTGCCGGAATCGCGGAGCAGTTGCGCCAGCTCCGGAAGCGTCCGGCAGGCGGCGACCTTCTCGCCGGGGACGACGGTCTGCTTCGCCGGCCGATGCCGCAGGACGGTGGCCACTACGACGACATCGGCGGGAGCGAGGTCTTGGACGATGCCGGCGGGCGTCTCGTTCGTCAGGACCAGCACGTCGCCGGCGGACCGGGAGGTCCAGACCAGCACACCGCAGAGCACGGCCGCCAGGACGGTCCGGCTCATGGCTGCAGTTTCGGCGCGAGGAGGAAGAAGAGGACCTGGGGCTCCTTGACGCCGGCCTCCGCCGCGGTGGTGCTGACGATGAGCTGCCCGCTGCGGCACGCGCGGCTGCCGTTGAGCGAGACGGTCTTGAGCACCGGGAGCTCGTAGATCGAGCTGTCGACGTTGCCGTTGCGGAACATCTCGGCGACGGCGAGACCGATGTCGGCCGCCTGCTTGACGGTGCCCGAGGAATCCCCGGCGAGCTGGCTGGCGCTCTGGGCCACGTTCGCCGCCTTGCCGATGAACTGGAAGGTGTTCTGCATGCCGATGCGGCGATCCATCAGATCGGGCGACCAGTTCAGGTTGCCCTCCCAGGCGAGCACGAAGGCATCGTCGCCGGCCGGCCGGACGGTGACCTGGAGCGTCAGGCCGTAAACCGTGGCCGGCGGCACCGGCGCGCCGGGCTTGCCGACGAGGATGACCGGGCGCGTCTCGGTGGCGTCGAACTTCGCCGTGCTCTTGGGCTCGACCACGACATCGCGCGTGCCGCGATAGACGACGTCCACGCTCCGGCCGAGGCCGCGCAGCTGTTCGACGACGTTGGAGGCGTCGCCCGTCAGCGGGAAATCGCGCAGCACCTGCTCCTTTGATTCCGGCTTGAAGCGGATGACGGTGAGCTCCAGCGCGAGGTTGCGGGGGACCGTCGCCGCGGCGTCGGCAGCCAAGGCGGAGACCCCAGTGAGCAACGCAGCCAGACCGGACAAAAGGTAGGTCTTCACAGGAGGAGATCGCGGTGGGCGTCAGAACTTCCAACCGGTGCCGAACTGGAAGTGGGCCGATTCATAATCCGGCCCGAACTCGGCGTAGCTGCCGACCATCACGTAGCCTTTCCGGTTGGCTCCGCGATAGCCGACGCCGGCGCCGACGGTGGTGAAGCGCGAGGTGAACGCGGCCTGGGCGAACTCGGTGTCGATCACGTACGCCTCGGCATACCAGCGCCGGCCCAGGCTACGGCCGACCTTGAGGCCGTTCTTGATGATCTGCTGGCTCACCTCCGGGTCGAAGGTGTAGCTGTCCACGCTCACGCGGATGCCTTCGTGGACGCTGACTTGGTTGCCCATCGAGAACTCCCAGTTCCCGTTGCGATACGAGGTGTAGCTCGTCACGCCGCCCGAGGCCAGCAGGCCGCCGGCGACCAAGTCGGCCGAACCGGCGACCACCGCGCCGGCATGGGGCGAGACCTGCCAGAGCCACGGCTGGTCCTTCCTGCGCTTCACCACGAGGACCGAGACGCCCACCTGCGCGCCGGCCCGATATTGGTCGGCGCCCTCGATCTGCGTGTAGTTGAGCGGCAGCGCGAGCTCGACCTTCACCCGGCGGGCCTTGCCGACGACGAATGGGAGGACCGGCGTCCAGCTGTAGCTCTGCCCTTCGATGCCGCCGCTGCGGAAGGTGCCGACGTCCGCGGTCATGGCGAGCCCGACATGGCTGGCGGGCGCGGCCGCATCGCCGTCCTCGTCCGCGGCGACCTCGTCGGCGGTCTCGGTCGGTCGGAATCCGTACTCCATGAACGTCTGGTTCGCGACCTGCGCGGTGGCTGCGTTCGGGTTGCCGTCGAGCACGCCGGCGACGGAGCGCTTGCCCATCGCCGCGAGGAACTTCGCGAGGTCGGCCGAACCGTCCTTCTTGAGATACGCTTGGATCGCGTCGTCGAGCTGGTCCCGGGTCGCCGCGGTGAAGTTGCGGTTGATGATCCCCAGGTCGAACGGCGAGACGAGTCTTGCCGTCCACTGCGTCCCGACCTGCTGGATGTTGAAATTCAGGGCGTTCGGCACGTCCGCGTAGCGGAGGCCGGCTTGGAGGCCGCGGTTGGCGAGCCCGCTGAACTGTCCGCTGCCGGTGACGAGGTCCTGCACGAAGCTCGGGAGCTTGCTGCTGCCCTGGTTGAAGCCGACCACCGGTCCGCCGTCGATGGTGTTTCCGCTCAGGGTGAACAGATCACCGGCGCCGGCGGTGTCGACCGAGGCCGCGAGAAGGGCCGCGGCCAAGCAAGGTAGCGCGCGGCGAAAAGTACGGATCGAGGGCTTTTGCATAAGTAGGGATGCTTAGGGAACCGTCAAGAAGTTGGGCTGGTCGGTCCGACCTGTCCAGCGCGGGATCCTTGCCGACAACCCGCCATCCGGGCATCCGCGGCGGTGGTCCGCGGCCGCAACATTTGCTTGCCGGGGCGGACTTCTGGTCAAATCTGGCGCGGCGCTAGCTGGCCGACCCGGACAATGCGGTTTCTCTACAACGTTCTCTTCAACATCGGCCTCCTGGTCACCGCGCCCTTCTACTTCCTCAAGATGTGGCGGCGCGGTGGTTGGGTCGCCGGGTTCGGGCAGCGCTTCGGCAACTACGACGCCAAGCTCAAGCAGGCGCTGACCAACCGGCGGACCCTCTGGTTCCACGCGGTCAGCGTCGGCGAAGTGAACCTCTGCGTGCAGCTGCTCAAGGTGTTGGAGCCGCGGCTACCGCACCACAAGCTGCTCGTCTCCACCACGACCGCCACCGGCATGGCCGAGCTCAAGAAGCGTCTGCCGGCCCACGTAGCGAAGATCTACTACCCCATCGACCGGAGGAAACACGTCCAGCGTTCGCTCGGGATCATCAACCCGGAGGCGATGGTCTTCGTCGAGGCCGAGCTCTGGCCGAACATGCTCTGGGGCCTGCAGAAGCGGGAGATCCCGTATCTGCTGGTGAACGCCCGGGTCTCCGAGCGGTCGTTCCGCGGTTATCGCCGCGCCGGTTTCCTCTTCCGCCCGTTCTTCGCGGGCTTCGCCGGTGTCGGCGTCCAGAGCGAGGCCGATGCCGAGCGCCTCCGGAAGCTCGGATGCCGGCCGGGATCGGTGCACGTGACCGGCAGCCTGAAGTTCGATTCCGCGAAGGTCCCGGACCGCCGCCAGCTGGATGTGCCGCTGCTTCTGCGCCAGCTCGGCGTGGCGGACGACGCGCTCGTCCTGGTCGCCGGCAGCACCCATGCCGGCGAGGAAGCCATCCTGGCCGACATCGCGGGCCGGCTCCGGGCGCAGTTCCCCAAGCTCTTCCTCGTGCTGGTGCCGCGCCACCACGAGCGCGGCGCCGAGGTCGGACGCGAGCTGTCGGCCCGCGGCGTGAAGTTCATCTTCCGCACCGAGGTGACATCGACGACGCAGCGTGCCCCGGGCGAGGTCGGGTGCCTTGTCGTCAACACCACCGGCGAGCTCGGCTTCTTCTACAAACGGGCCGACGCGGTGTTCGTGGGCAAGAGCCTCACGGCCGAGGGCGGCCAGAACCCCATCGAGCCCGCGGCGCTCGGCAAGGCGGTGCTGTTCGGGCCGAACATGCAGAACTTCCCGCAGATCGTGCCGCAGTTCGTCGAGCGCAAGGCCGCCATCCAGGTCCCCGATGCCGCGGCCCTGGAGCGGTCGCTGGCCGAGGTGCTCGGCGATCCCGGCCTGCGCGCCCGTCTCGGCGAACGGGCCCGCGCCGTCGTCGACGAGAACCAGGGCGGCATCGAGAAGACCGTCGCCATGATCGTCGCCGCCGTCACCGGGGAGTGACGGACCCGGCGGACGCCTTCGCGGCCTCCTTCGCCAGCTCGCGTTCGCGCAGCCACGCCACGATCACCGGCGTGACGATGAGGATGTGGATGAGCGAGCTGATGCTGCCGCCGATGACCGGCGTCGCGAGCGGCTTCATCACCTCCGCGCCCGCCCGCGTGCTCCACATGATCGGCAGCAGGCTCGCGATGGTCGTGGCCACGGTCATCACCTTCGGGCGCAGCCGGAGCCGGGCGCCGGCCTTGATCGCTTCGAGCAGGTCGGCGGGGGTGAACGGTGCGCCGCGGGCGCGGCAGGCCTCCTGGCGCTTCGCCATGGCTTCCTCAAGATACACGACCATCACCACGCCGGTCTGGATGGCGATACCGAAGAGCGAGATGTAGCCGATCCAGACCGCGACGCTGAAGTCGTAGCCGAGCGCCCATTGGAGGAACACCGATCCGCTCAGCGCGAACGGCACGGCGAGCAGCACATGTGCCGCCTCCTTCGCGCTGCGGTACACGATGTAGAGGAGCAGGAAGATGGTGAGCAGCACCACGGGCACGATCATCCGCAGCGTCTGTTCCGCGTGCAGCTGGTTCTCGTATTGGCCGGAATACTCGACGGTGACGCCCTTCGGCAGGCGCGGGACGACGTCCTTGGCCATGCGCGTCTTCACGTCCTCGACGAACCCGCCGAGGTCGCGGCCCTGGACGTTGGCCTGCACGAACACGCGGAGGCGGCCGTTCTCGCTGGCGATCTCGCTCGGGCCGACGACGCGCCGGATCTTCGCGACGCTGCCGAGCGGGATCGACCGGCCGGAAGGCAGCGGCACCAGCACCTCGCCGAGCTTCTCGATGTCGTCGCGCGACGCGCGGTCGAAGCGCACCTGGATGGGGAACCGCTGGCGTCCCTCGATGGTGGTGCCGACGTTCTTGCCGCCGAGGCCGGTCTCGACGACGTCGAGCACCTCCTTCGCGGAGAGACCGAGGCGGGCCATCGCCGGACGGTCGACCTCGATGTCGAGATACGGCTTGCCCTGCACGCGGCTCGGCGCGACGCCGACGGCGCCAGGCACCTCGCGCACCACCTTCTCCACATCGAAGGCGAGCTGCTGCAGTTGGTCGAGGTCGTCGCCCAGCAGCTTCACGCCGACCTGGGCGCGGATCCCGGTCGAGATCATCAGCACGCGGTTCTCGATCGGCTGGAGGAAGCCGGGCACGTAGCCCGGGACGGCGGTGAGCTTCTCCGTCAACTCGTCGACGATCTTCTGGCGCGTCATGCCGGGGCGCCACGCGGACTCGGGCCTGAGCATGATGGTCGTCTCGATCATCTCCACCGGCGCGGGATCGGTGGCCGTCTCGCTGCGGCCGAGCTTGCCCGCGACGCTGGCGACCTCGGGGGTCCGGGAGATCACGCGGTCCTGCCAGGACATGATGCGTTTCACCTCGGTGAGCGAGACCTGCGGGAGCAGCACCGGCATGAACAGCAGCGAGCCTTCGTTCAGCGCCGGCATGAACTCGCGGCCGAACCCTCCGAGCCGCGCGGCTGCCGACGGGCTCCACGTCGCGATGCGGTCGAGCACCGGCCGGGGCAATCCCCACGCGACCACCTGCGACACGAGCAGCACCAGCGCCGCGAGCCCGAGCACGCTCTTGCGATGCGCGAGCGACCAGTCGAGCGCCGGGTCGTACACGCGGAGCAGCAGCTTCATCACCCAGTTGTCCTCCTCGCGATGGAACGGACCTTTGACCAGCAGCGAGCAGAGCACCGGCACGAGCGTCACCGCGAGCAGCGTCGCCCCGACGCATGCGAAGGTCTTGGTGAAGGCGAGCGGATGGAACAGCTTGCCCTCCTGGCCGCCCATCGCGAACACCGGCACGAACGCGAGGATGATGATTGCCATCGCGAAGAAGATCGGCCGCCCGACCTGCGTCGCCGCCTCCAGCGTGACCTGGAGGCGCTCGGCAGGCGTGAGCGAGAAATCGGTGTCCGCCGACCCGCCGGCCGCCTTCTTCCTGGCCTCCGCCTCCTCGCAGTGGCGGATGACGTTCTCGGTCATCACGATCCCGGCGTCGACGAGCACGCCGATGGCGATCGCGATGCCCGCGAGCGACATGATGTTCGACGAGATGCCGAACCGCTCCATCAGCACGAACGAGACGAGGATGCTCAGCGGCAGCGGGATGGTGACGATGAGGATGCTGCGGAAATGGAACAGGAAGACGATGTGGGCCAACGTCACGAGCACCATCTCCTCGACCAGAGCGTGCTTCAGGGTCTCGATCGTCCGCGCGATGAGGTCGCTGCGGTCGTAGAAGGGCAGGACAGTGACGCCCGCGGGCAGGCTCGGCGCGGTCTCCGCGAGCTTCGCCTTCACGCGCTGGATCACCTCCATCGCGTTGTCGCCGGTGCGCATCACCACGATGCCGCCGACCACCTCGCGGCCGTCGACGTCGAGCGCACCGCGGCGGAAATCGCCGCCCAGGCCGATGGTCGCGACATCGCGCAGATAGACCGGCGTGCCGTCCTTGGTCGCGATCGCGATCTGCTCGAGGTCGGCGACGGACTTCACCAGCCCGACGCCGCGGACCACGAACTCCATGCCGTTCTCCTCGATCACCTTCCCGCCGACGTTCAGGTTGTTGGAGCCCACGGCGTCCATCACCTGCGACAGCGTCACGCCGGCCTGACGCAGCTTCGCCGGGCTGACCTCGATCTGGTATTGCCGCACGAACCCGCCGATGCTCGCGACCTCGGCGACGCCGGGCACGCTCTGGAGCTGGTAGCGCAGGAAGAAATCCTGCACCGCGCGGAGCTCGCCGAGGTCGTGGCCGTTCGCCGCGTCCGGATCCACGTGCAGGTAGTACTGGTACACCCAGCCGAGGCCGGTCGCGTCGGGCCCGAGCTGCGGGGTGACGCCGGCCGGCAGCTGCGAGCCGACGAGGCTGAGGCGCTGGCTGACGCGTTGCCGCGCGAGATCGCCGGGCACACGGTCCTCGAACACGACGGTCACCAGCGAGAACCCGAACATCGAGTTCGCGCGGACCGCCTTCACGCCGGAGAGCCCCTGGAGGTTCACGCTCAGCGGATACGTCACCTGGTCCTCGACCTCCCGCGGCGAACGGCCCGGCCAATCGCCGTACACGAGCACCTGGTTCTCCGAGAGGTCCGGGATGGCGTCCACCGGCGTCGCGCGCAACGCCTTCACGCCCCACGCGGCCAAGAGCAGCGCGGCGCAGACCACGAGGAAGCGGTTCTTCAACGACCAATCGATGAGGCGGGCGATCATGGCGGGCGCGTTGCTGTGGATGGACGGACGGGAGGTGCAGTGCGGATGGAATTGCAGGCGGGAACGGACTCGGGCCGTTCCCGCCCGATGGCCGGCGCGTCAGTGGTGCGCGGCGGGCGCGGCTTCGGCCAGCTTGCTCAGATACTTGGCGGGCTCCTTGTCGAAGTCCTTCCGGCAGTTCTTGCAGCAGAGCTTGATCTCCTGTCCTTCGTGGACGAACACGACGGGCTCGCCCATCCCGCCCAGCTTCTCGTCGGAGACGATGCAGGTCTTGAGCGGATACGGCTTAACCGACGCGGACTTGGCGCCCTTCGATTTCATGTCGCAGCAGGCGCCGGATTTGCAGCCGGTGGTGGACATCGCGACCGAGCCCAACAGGACGGCGGTGGCGATCAACGTGTAGTGCAGTTTCATCTTGTTTCTCCTCGCGTGGATTATTTTGGAGCCCGCGGCGTCCCACGCACCGCCACGGGAAATCGGGGTCATCGTCGCAGCTCGGTGCCGCAATCGATCATGTCGGCGCCGAACCACGGGTTGCGCACAGGCCCGCCGAGCTGGATCCACGAGGCGGTCTTCGGTGCCTCGGGGAAGGCGCGCTTCACCATCGGGCACTGGTAGAGCGTCACGTCGGCGAACGCCGCGGCGATATCCGGTATGCCCCGGAGGCCGCGGACGACCTCCACCAGTGCCGTGCTGAGCGGATAGAACGACTTCCGCGCCGACGGCAGGTCCTTGGCCTCCGGGAGATGCGCGGCCTTCCCGGCGCGGGCCAGCGCGGGGAGCGCGCCGATGTCCGGCAGCGCGGCGACGACCGGATGCAACGCCGCGGCGGCGACGTTGAAGCGCGCCAGGTCATCCGCTGCCAACGACTCGCGCACCGCGTCCGCGGCCTTGAGAAGGTCACGCACCGCACGTTGCGCCCCGGGAGGGACGACGACGCCGGTCGGACCACCGACCGGAGCGGCCGAGGCTGGCTTCGGTTCCGGCGACGCGACCGGGCCGGTGCGGTCGCCATCGCCCACGGGCTCTTCCGGACGCGGCACGCCGGCGATCTGGCTCTGCGAATCGAGGAGCAGATTGCCTTGCGTCACCACGCGTTCGCCTTCGGCCAGACCGGCGGTCACCTCGACCACCTCGTCGCCGATGCGGCCGAGGCGGAGCGCTCGCGCCTCATAGTTGCCCGGCGCGTGTTCGACGTAGGCGACGGGCGCGCCGCCGGTCGAGAGCACGGCGCTGCGCGGAAGGCACAGCGCGTCGGGCGCGACCGTCCGTACCCGCGCATCGGCGAAGAGGCGGTGGCGGAAGAGCCGTTCCTCGCGGCCGTCGACCCTCGAGGACGGGTTGGGGATCTCGACGCGGACCTTCGCGCTGCGGGTCGCCGCGTCGACGTTCGGATCGATGAACGCCACCGCGTTGGTGAAGACGCGTCCGGGCAGCGCCGCTGTGGTGATCTCGACCGTTTGGCCCGGCCTGAGCCACGCGAGGTCGCGTTCGTAGGCATCGAACTTGAACCACATCGTCGTGAAGTCCCCGAGCTCGAACAACGGTTCGCCTTCCTTCACGTACTGTCCGGCGTACACGGTGCGCTTCACCACCGTGCCGCTCATCGGCGCCAGGATGTCCACCGCGAGGTCGGTTTCGCGGAACGTCGTCGGCAACGACAGGACCTGCGCGTCGGTCAGGCCCAGCTGGCGCAGACGGGTCGCGGCGCCGGAGAGCAGCAGCGGACCGCCCGTGGCCGAGGCGTCCTTGCGGAGCGCCACGTACTCGCGCACGGCGGTCAGGAGCATCGGGCTGTAGAAGCGCGCGAGGCGCTGGCCGGCGACGACCTCCGCGCCCTCGTTGTTCACGAAGAGCTCCTCGATGCGGCCGTCGAGGTAGGCGCTGAGGATCCGGTGCCTCGAGTCGTCGTCATCGATCGTGCCGGCGAAGCGGAGCGTCCGCACGAGCGGCTGGCGCCGGACCGCCTCGGTCTGCACGCCCACGACCGTGACGGCGTTTGATCCGAGCGTGACCAGCCCGTCGACGGCGGGCGCCTCGCCTTCGCGGACCGGC
>JANNAJ010000244.1:0-20310 GCA_031384285.1 Verrucomicrobiota bacterium | reverse complement strand
CAAGAAGACGATGCCGCCGATGGTCAACCGGAGCACCAAGAGGAACCGCTGGGCTTGCACCGCTTTGCCTTGACGCTGCCAGCTCTGGAAGAGCAGGAACCCGCCAAGACTGAACATCGTCACCAAGACTTCATACCGGTCGAAAGCGTCGAAGCTTTGGAAGTTCTTCACGAAGCTGCTATTTCGTGTTACCAAGGTGTGCCACAGCGCTGCCAGGGTGGAGCCGTGCGCCAATGTCCATCCTATCACGATGGCGGTCGTCATGGCGGCGCCGAGCCCAAGCCACCACCCGCCTGTCCAGGAGAGCCGCGCGCCTTCGGCGGGCCTCGCCTGCCAGAGGAAGACCACCAGCGGGACCATGCCTAGGCAGAACACCTCGGCGTAGCACCGCACCGAGACCAGCCCGAGCAACGGTCGGAACAGCAGCAGGGGCAGGAGAAAACTCGCCGCGGTCAAGCCGGCAAGCAGCCCGCGGCGCCACAGGTCGCGCGGCAACACCAGGACCTCCAGCCACGCCAGCCCGAGGAAAGCGAATGCTCCCAGATTGATCTTGATGAGTGCTAGCGCGGCTGCCAGAGCTCCGAGCGCCAACCGGCGCCGCGGGATGAGCGGGCCGCGGCTCGCGACCGTGACCAGTGCGAAGACCAGCACGATGCACACCGTCTGCGGGTGCATGGGCTCGTTGAGCATCGCGTGCAGATTTGCGAACAGCAGAACCGCGGCCATCGCCGCCCACGCCTTGCTCTTCGTGCGGTCGGCGACCCAACAGCTCCCTAACGCGGTGGAGACCAACCAACAACCGAGCGTGATCAGCCGGCCCCAGTCATGGGTCACCGCCAAGCGCCCGAACCCCGTCAGCGCGCTGGCGAACCAGTAGAAGCACGGGCCGTATTGGGTATAGACATCGTCATACAGAGGGTGCCCGGCCACGAAGTGCTTGATGGTCAACAACACGATGCCTTCGTCGTCATAGTCGGAGAATCCGCTGAACACGCGCAGGAACCCGATGCCAGCCAAGGTGATCCAGAGCGCGACACCGAGTGCTCTTCTCTGGAGACCGCTGGTGCGGGCGCTATTCCAAGGAATGTTCATCGTGTTCCGGAGAGCTCGAGCCAACGGGGGTTCTTCTCCGCATGGTCGGCGATCCGTCCGAGGACCGTTTCCAACGGCGTCACCGTGCGCCAGTCCCATTGCCGTCCGGCAAGTCCGGCATCGAGCGTCAACCAGGCCACGTCGAACGGCCGCGGCACCGGATCGCTCGCGACCTGCCGGGGCCCGAACCGGGCGGCGCACCACGCGCTCAGCTCCGCCAGCGACATCGTCTGCGTCCGTCCTCCGGCGACGTTCTGGATGCGTGCTACCGGTCGGGAAGGTTCCGTCAGTTGCCGGCGGAGCAGGGGCACCAGGTCGGCGGGGTGGAGGCAATCGCGCGACTGGGCGCCCGTGCCGTCGAAGCCGATGTACTTCAGCGGACGCCCGCGGAGCCAGGCATTGATCCAGTAGGCGAAGATGCCTTGGTCGGCGCGCCCGAACTGGCCCTCGCCCGCGAGCACGCCGCAGCGGTCGATCCACACCGGGAAGCCGAACGTGGCGCCATATTCGAGAGCGAGCTGCTCCGAGGCGAGCTTGGTCACGCCGTAGAGCGAGACCGGTGGCGCGGTGGAGAATCCTTCGGCGACTCCTTCCGCGGAGACGCCCGGAGGAAGCTCCTTCGAGGTGTCGAGCCCGTAGGCGAGCCCGGTCTTCTTGAGCGGGAGGCCGGCCAAGGGCGGCAGCGAATAGACGCGGCTGGTGCTCAAGAGCACGAAGCCCGCGCCGTGGCGGCGGCAATATTCGAGCACGTTGACCGTTCCGAGCAGGTTGTGCTCGACCAGTTGGCGGCTGCCGCCTTCGCCGGTGAGGCCGGCGAGCACGCTGGGGTTCGCGGCGGCGTCGATGACCCAGTCGGTCTTCGGCCAATCGGCGAGATCGGACGCGCAGCGCAGGTCGCCGTGGATGAGCTTCACGCCGAGCCGGCGGAGCAGGTCGCGGTTCAGCTCCGCTCCTTCGCGGCCCAGATGGTCGAAGCCCACGATCTCGATCCCGGGCCACTCCGCGAGGAGCTGTCGGACGAGCGTGCTGCCCACGAAACCGCAGGCGCCGGTCAGGATGATTCTCAAGCGGAAGGGAAAAGGTTCGCTCGCCCACGCGATCCACCGGGCGCGCAAGGATGGAAGACCAGCCGCGGCCCCGACCGCCAGCGCGAATGTTCGCGCCGATGTCGCGGCGGGAGGCGACGGCCTCGAGCGGCTGGTTCCGGGTCGGGCGATGTCTCGTAGGCGAGGGGGCCCGGGAGGGGCAGGCCTCCGCTTCCCGCGGCGGCTGCAAACTTCGCTTGGCCATCCCCGGCTCCGTACGCATCATCCGCCTTCTTTTCGACATGAAACGCACGCAGCATTGCAACGAACTCCGGCCCGCGCACGCCGGACAGACCGTCACCCTCGTGGGCTGGGTCCATTCCCGCCGCGACCTCGGCGGCGTCCTCTTCATCGACCTCCGCGATCGCGAAGGCCGGACGCAGACCGTGTTCGATCCGGCCGACCTCCCGGCCGAGGTCTTCGCGACCGCCACCAAGCTGCACAGCGAATCGGTCATCCAGCTCACCGGATCCGTGCGGGTCCGCCCGTCCGGCACCGACAACGTGAAGATCCCGACCGGCCAGGTGGAGGTGCTGGTCAAGGAGCTGGTGGTGCTCAACCACGCCGCGGTCCTGCCGTTCCCGGTGGACGACCCCGAGGTGGCCAACAAGGTCAACGAGGAGCTGCGTCTCCAGTACCGTTACCTCGACCTGCGCCGCCCGGAGATGATGCGCAACCTGCGCGTCCGCTCCAAGGTGGCCATCGCCACGCGCAGCCACATGGACGGACAGGGCTTCCTGGAGGTGGAGACGCCGACGCTCTTCAAGTCCACGCCGGAAGGCGCGCGGGAGTTCCTGGTGCCGAACCGCCGCGATCCGGGGACCTTCTACGCGCTCCCGCAATCGCCGCAGCAGTTCAAACAGATCCTGATGGTCAGCGGCATCGAGCGCTATTTCCAGCTGGCCCGCTGCTACCGCGACGAGGACCTCCGCGCCGATCGCCAGCCCGAGTTCACCCAGGTGGACATCGAGATGTCCTTCATCGACCGGGAGGACATCTACGCGCTGATCGAAGGCCTGCTGAAGCGGGTGTGGAAGACCGCCCTCGACGTCGACATCCCCACGCCTTTCAAGCGCATCTCGTTCGACGAGGCGCTCAACCGCTGGGGCATCGACAAGCCGGACACGCGTTTCGGCATGGAACTCGTCGATTTCACGGAGGAGTTCCGCGCGAGCACGTTCAAGGTGTTCAGCGGCGCGGTCGCTGCCGGCGGCGTGGTCAAGGCCATCAACGCCCGCGGCCTCGCCGGCGCGACGCAGGGCCAGCTGGAGACGATGACCGAGACCGCGAAGGGTTTCGGCGCGAAGGGGCTCGCCTACATCAAGGTCGAGAACGGCGAATGGAAGTCGCCCATCGTGAAGTTCTTCACCGAGGCCGAGAAATCCGCGCTGGTCGCCAAGCTCGGCATCCAGGAGGGCGACCTCATCCTGTTCGCGGCCGACCAGTGGCTCAACGCCTGCGAGATCCTCGGCAAGATCCGGCTCTACTGCGCCGAGGTGCTGAAAGTGCAGGGGAAGCTCGTCATCCCGGCCGACCGGTTCGATTTCCTCTGGGTCATCGAGTTCCCGCTGCTCGGTTTCGACCGCGAGATGAACCGCTGGTATTCCAGCCACCATCCGTTCACCGCGCCGGTGGAGGAGGACATCCCCTTGCTCAAGACCGACCCGAAGAAGGTCCGAGGCCAGCACTACGACATCGTCGTCAACGGCGTCGAGCTGGGCGGCGGCAGCATCCGCATCCACCAGCCCGACGTGCAGAAGACGATCTTCGAGGAGATCCTCCAGATCCCGCCCGACGAGACGCAGCTGCGCTTCGGTTACATGCTCGAAGCGTTCAAGTACGGCGCCCCTCCCCACGGAGGGATCGCGCTGGGCTTCGACCGGCTCATCGCCATCCTCTGCGGCACGCCGAGCATCCGCGACGTCATCGCCTTCCCCAAGACGGCGAAGGGCGTCTGCCTGATGACCGACAGCCCGAGCCATGTGACCGCCCGGCAGCTGCGCGACCTGCACATCGAGGTGAAGGCGGCTCCGAAGAAAGAATGACCGGCGGCGGTCCCCGTCGGCGTGCCGGCGGGGCCGGCGGGACCGTTTTCTTATTGCGGACCCTCAAGGCGAGGCCCGTCCGGGCTTCACTTCCCCGCGGCGGCGGCGAGTTCCGGCCAGAGATGCGCGCTCATGCGCATGCCGGCGGCATAGGCGTCGAGCGAGAACTTCTCGTTCGGCGAATGCGGGTTGTCGTCGGGCAGCGCCATGCCGAGCAGCAAGGTGTCGGCCTTGAGATGCTGCTTGAAGGCCGAGACGATCGGGATGCTGCCGCCTTCGCGAGTCAGGATCGCCTCGTGGCCGAAGCCTGAGCGGAGCGCCCGCAGCGCGGCTTGCGCGAACGGGCTCTTGGGCGAGACGAGATACGGTGCGCCGCCGTGGCCGGGCGTGACCGTGAGCCTCACGCTCGGTGGGCAGAGCTTCTTGAGATGCGCGGTCACGGCCTTGATGACCTTCGCCGGCTTCTGGTCGGGCACGAGCCGGAGCGTGAGCTTGGCGCTGGCCCACGACGGGATGATGGTCTTGCTGCCTTCGCCCTGGTAGCCGCTGGTGAGGCCGTTGATCTCGAAGGTGGGACGCGCGGACCGCTGTTCTTCGTGCGTGAAACCGGTCTCGCCGAAGAGCTGCGGCACGCCGAGGAACCTGCGGTAACGTTCCGGATCGGAAGGCAGCTTCGCGAGCTGGAGGCGCTCATACGCGGAGAGCTTCACCACGTCGTCGTAGTAGCCCGGCACCGTGATGCGGCCCTTGGCGTCGCGCATCTTGCCGAGCAACTGGCAGAGCGCCATCGCCGGGTTCTCGACCGATCCGCCGAAGATCCCGGAATGCAGGTCGCGGGCCGGGCCGTCCAACCGCACCTCCATCGCCGCGATGCCGCGGAGCGCGTACGTGAGCGCCGGATGTTTGAGCGTCGGGATCCCGTTGTCGGAGATCACCACGGCGTCGCACGCGAGCTCGGCCTTGTGCGCGGGCAAGAACCCGTGGAGCGCGGTCGAGCCGACCTCTTCTTCGCCCTCGATGAGGAAGGTCAGGTTGCACGGCAGCTCGCGACCGGACCGGAGCCAGGCCTCGGCGGCGTTGAGGTGGGCGAGGTGCTGGCCCTTGTTGTCGCTGATACCGCGCGCGAAGACGTCGCGACCTTTCACCACCGGCTCGAACGGGGGGGAATCCCACAGTTCGAACGGCTCGGGCGGTTGCACATCGTAGTGACCGTACACGACGAAGGTCGGCTTCTTGGGATCGTGGCCCGGGGTCTTCGCCACGATGATCGGGTTGCCCGAGGTCGGGTGGACGACCGTCGTGAGGCCGATCGCGCGGCAGCGGTCCGCGAGCCAGCCCGCGCAGGCCACGAGGTCGCCGGCGTGCTTGGGCTGCGCGCTCACGCTCGGGAACCGGGCGTAGGAGATGAGGTCGGAGACGAAGCGGGGTCCGTTCGCGGTGAGGTAGGAGACGATGGGGTCCATGACGACGGCGCAGGGAGCGTGAGGCGTGGTGCTTGGAGGGTTCGGACGCAGCCTATTTCTTCGGCTTCTTGAACAGGTCGAGCAGGTCCACGGCGGGCGCGGCGTTGGTCTTCGCCGTCGTGTTGGTCCGTGATGCGCCGCCTCCGAGGAGGTTGCCGAGGGCGTTGCCCAACGCGTTGGCGGGCTTGGCCGCGCTGTTGGTGGCGCTGGCAGGGGACCCGCCGCCGGTGATCGCGTCGATCAAGCCGGATGCTTTCTGGCCGAGCGCCCCGGCGGAGCCGCCGGCGATGCCCAATCCGGCCTTGCCGGCCAGCAGGACGAGCTTGGCGTACGCGATGTCCGGTTTCGGGACGCCCACAGTGCCCTTCACCGTCAAGAAATCCGGCATCCGCGAATAGCCTTCCGACGCCGCGGTGAGACCGACCTTCTTGCCCAGCGACTCCTTGAGGGCGATGCCGACCGGGATATCGAGCACCGAGTTGGTGAGGACCGGGGCGAGCGTGATCGAGCCTTTGGCGTCGGCGAAGAAGGCCGGGCTCTGCACGAGGGCCTTTTGGATGTCGACCTTTCCGCCACCGACGACGGCCTTGGCGGTGATCGACCCGATCGGGGCCTGGCTCAGCTCATCCATCCAACCGTCCGCCTTCCCGGCGCCGCCCAGGCCGGCCAAGCTCGCCAAGGTGCCTAGGCTCGGGCTGCGGATGAGATCGGGGAGGCCGATGACCACGTTGACGATCGTGCGAAGCAGCGGCGACTTCACGTCGCTCAGCTTCAGGTCGAGGTTGGTCGCCCCGAACTCCAGCTGACCGGCGAGGTGCTTCTGGAGGTTGGCCCCGGTGACGCCGGAACCCTTGACCGCGACCTTCGCGCCGACGGTGCCGCCGATCTGGCCGATGCGGTCCGGTTGGAACGAAGCGACGAACGGGGGCAACGGGATCTTGTCGCCGCTGAAGGCGACGTCGTAGGTGAAGCCCGGGACGCCGAGGTCGGCGCGGACATTGGCGGTCACCGGCGCGCCGTTGAGGGTGAGGCTGAACGGGTCGAGCGAGACCGCGCTCTTGTCGATCCTCACCTTGGCGACCCAGTTGGAGACGGCGACCTGCCGGAGATGGACGCGCTTGATGTCGAGGTCGAGAGCGAACTGCTGGAACGGGAGTTTCACCGCGGCCGGCTCGGCATCCGGTGCGGCTCCGGCGGCTTGGACCGGTTTCGCCACGGTCGGGGCGGTCGGCTTCTTCGTGGTGCCGTCGCCGGCGAAGAGGTCGTAGAGCGCCGTGAAGTCGAGCCCGTCGCTCTTCATCGTGAGGGAACTGGGCGCGGCATTGTTCGTCGCCATGTCGATCTTGCCGGCGACGAGCAACTCGTTGCCGGCGGTGGGTGTCGCTCCGAAGGAGAGGAGCAGCTTGCGGAGATCGGTCACGGTTCCGCGCTGTCCCGCATCGAAGCCGAGACCCAGCGAGAGCGGCGTCGTGGGCAGGTCGCGGCCGGGTTCAGCAGCGATGAACTTGGAGATGCGGAGGTCGCCCTTGGCCTCGGATCCACCGGTGGCGTCGAGCGCTGCCGAGCCGTTGAGGTCGAGCGCGACCGACACGAGCCGGCGCGGGGCGATGGCGTTGGCGATGAAGGGTGCCAGCCCGTGCTGGTTGAGGTTGACCGAGCGGAACTCGATGCGCCCGTTCTTCTGCCCCAGGTCGTACTTGCCGTTGGCATCGAATGTCCCGCCGGCTTCGAAGCCGTCCTGCAGGGCGACGCTAGCCCGGGTGAGCGTGAGGAGGTCGCCCGCGATGCCCGCCACCACGTTGACGCGGGCCTGGTAGTCGTTGAACGCCATCGCGCCGGACTTGCCGACGAAACCCGTGAGAGAGACATCCACCGAACCGTTGGTGCTGCCGGCCTTGCTGCCGTATTGGGCGGAGAGCTTCAGGTTCCCGGCGGTGGCGCTCACACCCGCGACGGGATAGACCGCCAAGGCGACCGGCACCGAGATCTCGCCGGACGTCTGCAGGTTGATCGTCTGGTTCTTCGAGTTGACGCTGGCCAATCCCGTGAAGGCCGCGAGCCGGGACCCGCGATGGGTGACGGCGAGGTCGAATTTCTCCATGCCGAACACCGCGAAATCCTCGACCGATCCGGTCGCCCCGAGGCTGACCGAGATACCGTTGATATCCGCTCCGCCCGCCTTCGCCGTGACATCGCGCAGATCCGAGGCGAAACTGAACTTCAACGAGCGGCCGTCGTTCTCGGCCGTGACCTTCAGGGTCATGTCGACGTTGCCGGAGGGCAGGGAAGGCCCGGCCACGGCCCGCCACGGGGCGAGTTCGAACCCGGTGATGCCCAGCGCATAGGTCGCCTCGCGGAAACCCGGGGTCGCCTTGTCCCACGAGATGTTCATGGGGCGGTCCAGGCTCCCCGTGACGAGCGGGCGCCCCGCCTGTTTCACGGAGAGGTCCACCTTCTCGATCAGCGCGGTCTTGTTGGCCAAGTTTACACCTATGTTGTATGCCAAGTCGATGTCGACGACCGGCGTCGCGCCGTTCGTGGTGACCATGCTCATCCGGCCCACGGCGATGCGGCCGCTCGACGCGACCAAGCTGCCGAGCTGCGCCAAGTCGACACGGCCCGACGCGCTCACCGCGGTCTGCGCGAAATCGATCCCCGTGGCCGCTCCGGCGACGGCGAGCACCCGGCGATCGAGGCCGGTGATCTCGAAGGCGATGCGGGCCTCCTTCTTGGTGAGGTCGTACGGACCGCTCAAGGTCGCGCGACCGAGCTCGTCCGCGCGCTGGCGGAACGCGAGCCGGACCTGGGTGATCTCGGTGGCCGTCGCGTCCGCCGTGAGCGTGGCGCCGAGACCGGCGGAATCCTTGAACGCACCGGTCGCGGAGGCGAGGTCGGCGGCGAGGCTGCCTTTGACCGACTTGGGAAGGAGCTTGTCGTCGAGCGCGAGGTCGAATGAACCGCTCGCCTTGCCGTGGATCTGGTCCGCGATCGTCTTGGCGAACCCGCCGCCGGCGGCGATGGAGAGCTTGCCGGTGGCACCGTTGGCGAGCCGGTCGAGGGTCACCTCGAGGCCGGTGACATCGGCGACCGTCATTTGCGCCGCGGCACCGAGCTTCCGTGTCAGCTTGAACGAGCCGTTCTTGAGCGCGACGTTCCGCACGTCGAGCTTCGGAGGTCCCGAGGACGACGTCTTGGCCGCGTTCTTGTCGGACTTGGGCATGCCGTCGAGCAATTTGGAGAGGTTGCTGGTGCCGTCGGCCTGTTCGACGATCGTGACCGCCGGAGAATCCAGAGTCAGCTCGTCCACCTTGATGTCGCCTCCGAGGATCGCGAAGAGGCCGTACCGGACGCGCGCCTCGACGACCGTGGCGAGCGTCTCCGCCCCGCGAGGCGTCAGTTTCAGACCGCGCAGCGTGAGGGAGGAGAACGGGCTCAACGAGACATCTTCGACCGTCAGCTCGCAGCCCAAGCTGCTCCCGACCTGGGGCAGGATCACGCCCTTGATGAACAGGCTGCTCGTGAGGACGAGATAGAGGACCAGGAGGACGGCCACGGCGCCGCCGAGGATCAGCGGCAGTTTGCTCTTCTTGCGGGGTAACAGGTCGGTGGACATGGCAGGACGTCGGAGTGCGGTTGGGTTCAACCGGTGACAGGAGAGAAGAACACGAATCAAGCGCCAGGCAACCCCGTCCTCGCGAAAATTCCGCGCGGCGGTCCCCGGCCAAAGGCTTGTCCGGGGTGCGTCGACGACGCCCGCGACCCGGCCTTCCAGCCGGCTCCAGCCGGCGAGATCAGCGCGCCGAGGTCCGCTTCGCCTCGTCGCGCCGTCCGTCGGCATAGGCACCGAAGACGGCCCGGATCTCGTCGCGGCACCGGCGGAAGACGGCCAGCTTCTCGGCTTCCGTGCCGGTCGCGTGCGCCGGATCATCGAACGGCCAGTGATGGCGGTTCATCTGGCCCGGGTAGACCGGGCAGACCTGGTCGGCGTTCCCGCAGACCGTGATGACGGTCTCGACCGGCTGTCCGAGGAACTGCGTCATCGGCTTCGAGGTGTGCCCCGAGATGTCGATGCCGATCTCCGCCATGACGGAGATCGCCAGCGGATGGACGTAGCCGGCCGGCTTGGATCCGGCGCTCTGGACGTCGAAGAGATCGCCCGCGGCCGCGCGCAAGAGGCCTTCGGCCAGATGGGAACGGCACGAGTTGCCGGTGCAGAGGATCAGGAGGGTCGGTTTGGCGGAGGCGTTCATGTCGTCGTCGGAAAGGGGGCCGGCTCGCAGCGTCCGTCGCAGCAACCGGGACCACGGACGCCGCGGCATGCCGGCACCGCGAGCAAGGCGCCGAGCAGTGGCGCCACCAGATAGATCCAGACCGACCGGAGCGCCGCGGGGTCCCCGCCCACGATGGCCGGCGCCAATGAGCGCGCGGGGTTCATCGAAGCGCCGCAGACCGGTCCGGCGAACATCGCTTCCAGCGTGATCACCGAAGCGATGGCGATCCCGGCGGTGATGCCCTTCTCCTTGGCACCGGTGGAGACGCTGAGGACCGTCATCATGAGGAAGAACGTCAGCACCACCTCGAGCACGAAGCTCTGGAGATCCGGACCGGCCGGCACGGTGGCTCCGAGACCGCGTTCCGCCGGAAAGAGGACGCGCAACGTCACGCATGCGAGGAACGCTCCCGACAACTGTGCGGCGACATAGGCGGGGACCTCGCGCCAAGGGAAACGTCCTGCCGCGGCGAACGCGGTCGTCACCGCCGGGTTCAGGTGCGCGCCGCTGACGTCGCCGAACGTGTGGATCATCGCCAAGACGACGAGGCCGAAGGTGATCGCCACGCCCACGTGCGTCACCGAGCCGGCCGTGGCGTGGTCGATGACGATGGCGCCGCAACCCGCGAACACGAGTCCGTAGGTGCCGAGGGTCTCTGCGAGCAGGCGGTTCATCGGGCGGTCGACGGTCCCGGCGGCGATCGCGGCCGGGCCGACCACATGGCGTCAGGTCCGCGACCGGTCGGTCAAGCGGGAACCCGTGACGATCCCGCGACGGCGGAGCACTCCATCCGTCCCGGGTGGCGGGCGTCGCGGATCAGGCGGCCCGGGCGGCGACCATCTGCCGGTACAGCTCGTCCTTGAGGTGGGCGCGGCGGTGCTTCACCTCGGCGATGCGGGCGTCGCCGGCAGGATCGATCTCCTCCTCGATGCGGACGACCGCGCGGTCGACTTCGTGGTATTCGTCGAACAGCCGCCGGAAATGCGCGTCTTCCATCTTCAGCTTGTGGATCGCGTCGCGGAGTTCGGGGAATTCGAGGACGAGCGGGTGGTGGAGGTCGAGTGCTTGTGACATAGGTGCCGGGTGCGAGATGTTTTCGATGTGACGCCGCCAAGCTAGCGGGTCGTCCGCATTTTGCTCACCGGCATTTGCCAAAATCGCATCCGGATCAGCCGGCGTCGCGTTGCCCTTGCTCAGATCAGCTTGTACACGAGCAGCGAGAAGAGCATGCCGGCGATGCCGACGATGGTCTCGCAGACCGTCCATGTGCGCAGCGTCTGGCCCACGGTCAGGCCGAGGCAGTCCTTCACGATCCAGAACCCCGAGTCGTTCAGGTGCGACAAGAAGAGCGAGCCGCATCCGATCGCGACGATGATGAGGGCGATGTGGTGCTGCGAGAGCTCGGGATGCTGCAGGATGACCGGCACGAGCAGGCCCGACGCGGTGGTGATCGCCACCGTGGCCGAGCCGGTCGCCACCCGGATGAAGGCCGACACCAGCCAGCCGTAGAGCAGCGGCGAGAGATCCGCCTGTTGTCCCGCGCGGCCGATGGATTCCGCCACGCCGCTGTCGCGCAGCACGCGGGCGAACCCGCCGCCGGCGCCGACGACCAGGATGGTCATGCCCACCGAGCCGATGCACTGCTCGGTGAACTTCCACACCTCGGCCCGCGTGTAGCCGCAACCCGTCCCCAGCGACCAGGCGCAGAACAGCACGGCGATCAGCAGGGCGATGGTCGGGTTGCCCAAGAAGGTCAGGACCTCGCGGGCCGGGATGCCCTTCGGCAAGGTCAGCTCGGCCACCGTGGCGACGAGCATCAGCGCCACCGGGAGCATGATGGAGAACAGCGTGAGCCAGAACCCGGGCGGCCGGAACCCGGCGGCGACGGATTTCGTCTTGGGCGGGATCGGCGGCGGATCGGCGACGACCCGGCCGGAGATGACCTTCGCGTAGATCGGTCCGGCCACTGCGGCGGTGGGGATGCCGATGACGAAGCCCCAGAACAGCACGAGGCCCATGTTCGCCTTGAGCGCCTCGACCGCCACGACCGGGCCGGGATGCGGCGGCATCACGCCGTGCATCACCGAGAGGCAGGCGAGCAACGGCAGCGCGAGGCGGAGGAACGGCTGCTTGGTCTCGTGCGTGAGCGTGAGCAGGATGGGCAACAACAGCACCAGGCCGACCGCGAACCAGGTGGTCAGCCCGATGGCCAGCGCGAGCGCCATGATGCACCATTGGATCCGTCCGGCGCCGAAGAACGCGGCGAAGCGCTTGGCCAGCACCTCCGCGCCGCCCGATTCCGCGAGCAGACGCCCGAGCATGGTGCCGAAGGCGATCACCGCCGCGATGCCGCCGAGCGTGGCTCCAAGGCCGTCGGAGAACGACTTGGCGATGGACAGGACGGTGTACGGCACGTCCTTGCCGGCGGCGTCCTTGGCGACGCGGCCGAGCGCCACCGCGCCGCCGCCGACGAGCAGCGAGGCCAGCAGGAGCGCGATGAAGGCGTTGACCTTGTAGCGCGTGATCAACAGCACGAGCGTGCCGATGGCGACCAGGGCCAGGGCGATGAGTTTCCAGTCGGCGGCGTTCATGGAGAGCGCGAGGACGCTGGCACGGATCCGGGCGGGAAAGGAAGCTTGGCGAACGGAGGCCGGACGATTTCACCGATGCGCCCCGGTCCGCCCCGGCGGCACGTCGGCCCGGACGTTCACTCCGTGGGCGACAGACGCAGGGCGGTCTCCAACGGATCGGCGACGGCGAGCGGTTTCGACTCCGTGCCGCCGCCGAGCTTGAGCAGGCGTTCGCCGCCGGGCTTCACGCGGGTCTCGTAGCTGCCCACCGCGTCGTTGAAGGCCTTGGTCGACTTCTCCAGGCCGTCGCGGATGCGCCCGAAGTGCTCGGTGAACTTCGCCACCCGCTCATAGAGCTCGCGCGCGGCCTCGGCGATCTGTCGCGCGTTGGCCGATTGCTCGTGCTGTTGCCAGCTCACCGCCACGCTCCGCAACAGCGCGATCAGCGACGCCGGCGTGGCCAGCAGGATGCGCCGTTCCGCCGCCCACATCAGCAGCTCCCGGTCGCCCTCCAGCGCGGCGCTGAAGAGCGATTCCGCCGGCAGGAAGAGCACCACATGGTCCAGCGCCAAGGGGAACTCCTTGGGGTAATCGCGGTCCGCCAGCGCGCGGATGGTGTCGCGCAGCTTGCGGGCGTGGACGCCCAGCGCCTCGGCGCGCTTGGTGCCGTCCGCCTCGTTCAGCGCGTTGAGGAAATCGAGGTCCGGCACCTTCGAGTCCACGATGATGAAGCGGTCGCCCGGCAACCGCACGACGAGATCGGGCTTGCTGTCGCCTTCCTTCACCTGCTCGGTGAAATCGCAGTGCGCGCTCAGGCCGGACGCCTCGATCACTCGGCGCAGGGTCTCCTCGCCCCAACGTCCGCGCGCTTGGTTGCTCGAAAGCACGACGCGCAGCCGTTGCGTCTCGCTCGACAATGTCTGGCTCTGCAACGCCAAGGCGTCGAGCTGCTGCTTCACCTGGCCGAGGGTGTCCGCCTGCTGCGCCTCGGATTGCTGGAGCCGCTGCTGGTAGGCCTTCAGCTGCTCCTCCAGCGGTTTCACCAGCGCGGCGACGCCTTCCTGGCGCTTCTCCAGGTCGCCGGACGCCGAGGCCTGGAACTTGGCGAAGGTCTCGTTGGCGAGCCGGAGGAACTCGGGCGTGTTCGCGCTGAGCGCCTCGGCGGCGAGGGCCTTGAACTGGTCTCGGAGGGCCAGCAACGCCTTGTCGTTCGCCGAGCGCAGCTCGGTCAGCGCGGCGTCGTGCTTGTCGCGCTGCTCGCGCTCGTTGTCCGCGTGGAAGCGTTGCTGCGCCGCGAGCAGCTCGGCGCCCTTCTGCACGTCCGCCCGCGAAGCGGCGAACTCCGCTTCGACCCCGGCCAGGCGCTCGCGGGACGACGACGCCTCGCGCATCGCGGTGGCGGCCTCCTGCGTCCGGGCGGACGCCAGCTGCTCTGCCGCTGCCCGGCTCGCCTCGGCCGCCGCCTTCGCCGCGCCCGCTTCCGCTGCGGCGGCGCGGACGGCCCCCAGATCGGCCTCGCGGGCGGTCAACTGCGTCCGCAGCTCGCCTTCCACCCGGTTGTCCGGCGCGGACCGCCGGGCAGCCCGCACCAGCCAGCCCAAGGCGAAGCCCAGCAGGAGCCCGATCACGATGGAGACGATGCGTTCGACAAGCGGCACGCCTCTAGTCACCGGGCCGCGCGACGCCATCGCAACGAGAAAGTTGGATCGCGACGGACCGGCAGGTCCGCCGACCGATGGAAGCGGACGGAACTTCTCCTGTCGCGTTGCGCTGGAGAGATCGCCCGTTACCATCCCGCCGCCATGCGCGTCTCCAGGCTGCTCCATACCCGTTATCGGCTCGACGACCTCGAGCGCTCGGTCCGGTTCTACAAAGAGGTGCTCGGGCTCGAAGAGGTCCGTCGCCACAAGTCGCCGCGCGGTTCCGAGCTCGTCTTCCTCAAGGCGCCGGAGAGCGAGGAGACCATCGAGCTCTGCCATTTTCCGAGCTCAGGTCCGGTCCATGTGCAGACCGATCTCACCCACCTCGCCTTCCAGGTCGATTCTCTGGAAGCGTTCGGTATCCATTTGGCGAAGCTGGGGCTCAAGTATTCCGATGGCCCGACGATGCGGCCGGACGGCAGCGGCGGATTCGCGTTCGTCGACGCCCCGGAGGGGTACGAGATCGAGCTGATCCAGCGGGGGGCCGCCGCCGCGACCGCGAACCAGACCTACTGACCGCCACTCGCCTGGTTGCGCTCATGGAGACGACGGGACAGGGCCGTGGGGCAGGGGAGTCGCGGGTCGCGGGAGACATCGTCCCGGCTTCGCTCGGATGGCGCGGCCGACGGTTCGCGTTCCATTTCCCGCGGCCGGCGATCGTGATGGGCGTCGTCAACGTGACGCCCGACTCGTTCTCGGACGGCGGACGGTTCATCGACCCCGCCGCGGCGATCGATCACGGGTTGCGGTTGGTCGCCGAGGGCGCCGAGATCCTGGACATCGGTGGCGAATCCACCCGGCCCGGGGCGGACCCCGTGGACGAGGCGGAAGAGCTGCGGCGTGTCATGCCCGTCATCGCCGGTCTGGCCGCGAAAACGGCGGTGCCGGTCTCCATCGACACCATGAAGCCGTCCGTCGCGCGGGCGGCGTTGGCCGCGGGAGCGGCCATCGTCAACGACGTCGCGGCGAGCCGCACCTCGCCGGAGATGTGGGAGGCCGTGGCGGCCGCCGGAGCGGGCTATGTCGCCATGCACATGCTGGGGACGCCGGCGACGATGCAGCAGGCTCCGAGCTACACCGACGTGGTCGAGCAGGTGCGCGCGTTCTTCGCCGACCGCCTCGGTGCGGCACGAGCGGCTGGGATCACCGCGGAGCAGGTCGTGCTCGATCCTGGGATCGGGTTCGGCAAGTCCGTCGGCGACAACCTTGTTCTCATCGCGCGCCTGACGGAATTTAAGAGCCTCGGCCGGCCGCTTCTGCTAGGAGTCTCCCGGAAATCTTTCCTCGGCAAAGTGCTGGGGGCCGAGGCCCGTGCGCGTCTGCCAGGCGGTCTGGCCTGCAGCGTGTGGGCCGCGCGCGAAGGGGTGCAGATCTTCCGCACCCACGACGTCGCCGCCACGGTCCAAGCGCTGCGCATGCTGGAAGCGATCACCTCCCGCGGCCCGGCCGCACCTGCCGTTTGAACCAGATCTGGCCATTGATCGAGCACGGATGGCGTCCCGCCGTCGAGGTACTGATCCTCGCGGTCGGCATCTACTCCGCGTTCCTGTTCGTCCGCGGCACCCGCGGCGCGCCGGTCGTCACCGGCTTCCTGGCGCTCCTGCTCACGCTCACCATCGTTACGCGGGTGCTCGACCTGAAGGTGCTGAACGTCCTGCTCAACCAGTTCTTCGGCGTCCTGGCCATCGCGGTGGTCGTGATCTTCCAGCCGGAGCTCCGCCGCATCTTGGCGGAGCTGGGGAACCTGCCGCTCTTCAACACCGCCCGCGAGCAGCGCGAGTACGTCGAGGAGATCATCCAGACGGTCGACCGCCTCGCGCCGAGCAAGATCGGGGCGCTGGTCGCCCTCGAGCAGAACCAGCAGCTCGCAGAGGCCGTCGAAGGAGGCATCATCGTGGACTGCGAGCTCACGCCGGACATGATGGAGACCATCTTTTTCCCCAACAACGCCATCCACGACGGCGGGGTGATCGTCCGGGACGGCCGGATCCTCAAGGCCGCGTGCATCTTCCCGCTCACCCAGCGGCAGGACCTGCCCAAGTCCGTGGGCACCCGGCACCGCGCGGCCATCGGGCTCAGCGAGGAAACCGACGCCGTCTGCGTCGTCGTCTCCGAGGAGTCCGGCGCCATCTCCTACGCGCACCGCGGTGCCTTCGTGAAAGGCGTCACCATCGAGGACCTGAGGGCGTACCTGACCTCGGTCATCGTCCGGAAGGCCGAATCGCGCCACTGGTGGCAGCGGGTCCGCATCTTCCTCACGCGCATCCAGACCGCCGGCCCGCGCATCGACATCTGAAGCCATGTTGAAGGCGCTCTTCACCTACAACCGCTGGCAGAAGATCTTCTCCCTGCTGCTGGCCTCGTTGATCTGGTTCGCGGTGCGGACCGGGATCGGGCTGAACCTCCGCGTCGACGACGTCGGGCGCGACGGCCGCCGCTTCGTGGGGTTGCCGATCACCGTGCTCACCACAGCCTCCGATCTCGGGCGCTACCAGGTCGTGCCTGCCACGGTCACCATGGTCCTCCGCGGCGACCCGGAGGTGCTCAAGGACCTGGCTCCGGCCGACATCGAGGTCTATGTGAACCTCGTGGAACCCGGCCCCGGCCGGTCGACCCGGCCGATCCACTTCCACGCGCCGGCTGGAACCGAAGTCGTGACGATCAACCCCGTCGAAGTGCAGATTCAGCGCCTCACGAACGCGCTCCTGCCGCCGAACAACTGACTCCCCGAGAATCCTCCATGTCCCACACGAAACGCATCTTCGGAACGGACGGTGTCCGCGGCCGCGCCAACATCGAACCGGTGACCGCCGAGACGGCTCTCAAGCTCGGCCGCGCCGCCGCCCATGTCTTCAAGAACCTGCACGGACAGGCCCGGAACCGCGTCCGCTATCGCATCGTCATCGGCAAGGACACCCGCCTTTCCGGCTACATGCTGGAGAACGCCCTTTCGTCCGGCGTCCTGTCGATGGGCGTCGATGTCGTGTTCATGGGCCCGTTGCCCACGCCCGGCGTCGCCTACGTGACCCGCTCGCTGCGCGCCGATGCCGGCATCGTCATCACCGCTTCGCACAACCCTTACGACGACAACGGGATCAAGTTCTTCCGTCCTGACGGCTACAAGCTCGACGACCAGGTCGAGAAGCAGATCGAGGACCTCGTGTTCAGCGGCGAGATCGAGAACATCCGTCCCACCGCAGGAGAGATCGGCAAGGCGTACCGGATCGAGGACGCCATCGGCCGCTATGTCGAGCACGCCAAAGCCAGCTTCCCGCGAGGCATGACGCTCGAAGGCATGCGGATCGTCGTCGATTGCGGCCATGGCGCATCGTACAAGACGACCCCGGCGGTGCTCCAGGAGCTCGGCGCCGAGCTCATCGTCTTCGGCACCCAGCCCAACGGCACGAACATCAACCACGAGTGCGGTTCGATGCACCCGCAGAACCTCTGCCAGAAGGTCCGCGAGTACCGCGCCGACATCGGCATCGCCCACGACGGCGACGCCGACCGCGTGCTGCTCTGCGACGAGAACGGCCGGATCATCGACGGCGACGACATCATGGCCATCACCGGCCTCCAGATGCTCGCCGACGGCACGCTCAACAAGAAGACCCTGGTCGCGACCGTGATGAGCAACGCCGGCCTCGACTCCGCCTTCACCAAGGCGGGCGGCACGGTCATCCGCACCCCGGTCGGCGACAAGCACGTGATCGATACGATGCTCGGCGGGGGATACAACCTGGGCGGCGAGCAGAGCGGCCACATGATCTTTCGGGACCACAGCACGACCGGCGACGGCTTGGTCGCCGCGCTGCAGATCCTCAGCGCGATGAAGACCAGCGGGAAACCCCTTTCCCGTCTCGCCCGATGCTGGACCCGTTATCCGCAGCTCGTCGCCAACGTGAAGGTCCGGGTCAAGACGCCGTTCGAGGAGCTCGACCAGGTCATGGACCTCGTGAAGCAGGCGGAGGCCGAGGTGGTCCCGTTGGGCGGCCGCGTGCTGCTGCGCTACTCCGGGACCGAACCGAAGTCGCGTCTGCTCATCGAAGGCCCGGAACAAGCGGTGCTGGAGAAATGGTCGGCCATCATCTGCGAGTCCATCCGCCGACAGGCCGGCGACGTGGGCTGACCGTCGGACCGCGCTTCACGGACCTGTGACATCTCTGAAAATTAGCCGAGGTTCGTGCTTTCGCCGGGACGACGATCCGGCAATTTTCCGGCACTTCGAGCCATGCCCATCCGTCTGATCCAATCGCTCGCGGTCTTCGGCAAGGCGCTGATGGACAATCCCCGCGAAGTGGGGGCCGCGTGCCCCAGCTCCCCGCAGCTTGCCCGGCGCATCGCGCGGTTGGTGGCCCGGCAGCCCGGCGGCCACGTGCTCGAGCTGGGTGCCGGCACCGGGGCGATCACCCACGCGTTGCTGAGCGCGGGCGTCGAGCCGGAAAGGCTGCTCCCGGTCGAACGATCCGCCCGGCTCACCGAGCATCTGCGCAAGCGCTTTCCCCAGTTGAACGTCATCCACGGGGACGCTCGGTATCTGCCCGACGTGACCGCTTTGCTCCCCCGGAAGGCGCGCCAAGGCATCACCCACGTCGTCTCCAGCCTGCCGCTCCGGTCGCTGCCGCCCCATGACGTCGATCAGATCATGGACGGCGTGCGGTCGGTCTTGGGCACCGAAGGGCTCTTCATCCAGTATACCTACGCCATCGGCGGAGGGACGGCCTCGGCGAAGGGCCTCCACTGGTGCGGACGCGCCGTGGTATGGCTGAACCTGCCTCCCGCTCGCGTGGATGTCTTCGCCCTCGAGCCCCAGACGGCGGCGGCCTTCGCGCGCCGTGCCAGCGCGCCGGCGAAGCACGGCAATGCCGAGGCCGAATGGGCGCTGTCCGCACGCGACGTGTCCTGCTGAGGACGCGTCGCCCGATCTCCGGCGGCGGACTCCGGATCGCGGATCCGCTACACAGAAAAAGGCGCCCCTTCGCCGTCTCCGCCATCTCCGATCGCATCCCTCGCGCGGGTTGCCGGTCGACGGACGGCATCGATCCGGGGAAGTTCGGCCCCGATGATCCGACGTTTCGACGACGACCGATTCCGGGAGATGCCCGTGGTGGGCATCCTCCGTTTCTTCCCGCTCGCGCAGATCCGGCATCTGGTGCCGGCGGTGCTCGCCGGGGGCATCCGGAACCTGGAGGTCACCATGAACAGCGCCGGCGCGGAGGACCTCATCCGGTGCGCGTCCGACCTCGTCGGTGGGCAGGGGAACGTCGGCGCCGGGACCGTGCTCGATGTCGCGCAACTGGACCGCGCGCTGGCGGCCGGCGCGTCGTTCATCGTGACGCCGGCGGTGGTCCCGGAAGTCATCCGGGCCTGCGTCGAACGCGGCGTGCCGGTGATGCCCGGCGCGCTCACGCCGACCGAGATCTTCACGGCCTGGAGCCTCGGGGCGCGCATGGTGAAGGTCTTTCCCGCCGACACGCTCGGGCCGGCGCATATCAAGGCCGTCAAGGCGCCGTTCCCGGAGATCCCGCTGATGCCGACGGGCGGCGTGACGCCGGAGACGCTGCCGGCCTTCCGCAAGGCGGGCGCGGATGCGTTCGGCGTGGGCAGCCCGCTCTTCGATGCGGCACGGGCGACCGCGCAAGATTGGGACTGGTTCCGCGACCGTGCCCGGCAGTTCGCGGAAGCCTACGCCCGGTCGGCCGCGGCATGAGGGTCCGCGCGGCGCGGCCTTATACCGATTCTTGGTGGATACCGGTAGAACTCGGCTTCACGTTGTGGGCCGCTTGCCCTGCAAGCCGAGCGGGTTGCGGGGGCGACCCGCCAACGGCCCGAAAAGAGATCACCCCGACTTGGTACGAGGCAGGTGCCGCGGCCCGTCGTCACGGTGCATTGATCGCGCCGACTTGGGATGAATCCACCCAGCGGGAGACGGACTCGGACGCTGCGTTGCTGTGGGCCTCGGACGGCGGTTTTTACAGCGTGCTGCCGTGCGTCCCGCCGGCAGACGGCTCGCACGGCGGGCGCGCGCGGAAAGGTCCCACGGGGCGGGATTCGGCGAGCCTCTGCCGGCAAGATGCCGGCAGC
>JANNAJ010000186.1:0-4791 GCA_031384285.1 Verrucomicrobiota bacterium | reverse complement strand
GGCCGTCACCGAGCGCCAGCGTGCGCGGATCGACGAAGCGGGCGCCGGCCCGGATGAATACGGCTTTGCCCGTCTCGAGCTGCCGGCGCCGATAGCCCGCGAACTCCGCGATCAGCGCGTCCTTCCGGGCGAAGAGCTTCGCGACATCGACCTTCACCTCGCCGGTCGTGATGCCCCATTCCTCGGCATGGCGGATGGCTTGACGCAGTTCGGCGGCGTGGAGGAGGGCCTTGGTGGGCATGCATCCGCGGAGGATGCAGAGTCCTCCGACCTCGCGTCCGCCCTCGAGCACGGCCGTCTTGGCGCCGCCGGAGGTCAGTGTCCTGGCCGCGGCATATCCTGCGCTGCCGCCACCGATCACCACCGCGTCGAAGTGTCCTGCCGTCATGCGGCGCACTCTCGCGGGCGGTCCGACCGGAGGCAAACCTCGCGGAGGGATCCGTCGATGCCGACGTTCGCGCCGGAAAACACATGGAAATCCCGTCCGGGGTCTGGGAGGGTGTTTCGGTCGCCCCGAAAAGAATCTCCCCACAGATGAACATCTTCGTCCCCTCACCCGGCCGTCGCCGCTTCCTGGTCGGTCTCGGCGCGGCCGCGTCCTTCGCTCCCGGCCTGCTCGCCGAAGCGCTCTCGCTCACACCGGCCCAGACCGAGGGACCGTTCTATCCGGACCACCTGCCGCTCGACACGGACAACGACCTGCTCGTGCTCAACGACAGCCTCGACGCGGCGGTCGGACAGGTGAGCTACGTGAGCGGCCGGATCCTCGACCCGCGCGGCGAGCCGGTCCGCAACGCCGTCGTGGAGATCTGGCAGTGCGACGCCCACGGCGTCTATCTGCACAAGGGCTCGGACAACGGCGACAAGCGCGACAAGAATTTCCAGGGGTTCGGCCGCTTCGTCACCGGTTCCACCGGGGAGTACCTGTTCCGCACGATTAAGCCGGTGCCCTATCCCGGGCGCGCCCCGCACATCCACTACAAGGTGAAACGCCGCGGCAAGGACCTGCTGACCACGCAGTGCTACATCAAGGGGCATCCGGGCAACGCGGGCGACGGCGTCTGGAAGGGCATCAAGGACGCGAAGGCCCGCGATTCCGTGACCATCGATTTCGCGCCGCTCAAAGGGGCGAAGGCCGGTGAACTGGCGGCCCGCTTCGACGTCGTGCTCGGCCTCACGCCCGAGAGCTGAGCCGGGACGGCCGCTTTTGGACCACCGGTCGACGCTGATGCGGAGCACGCGGCGACACCGAGAGTGGCACCGGTAGATGCCGGCCAGGCGCTGCCGTGGACTGTTCATCAGCGGGGATCAGCGGTCCCATTCCGACCATCCCGGACCTGTGATCTGCGTTGCCGCGGTTGCTAGCCGCCTGATCTTCGTCTACCTCTCCGCGACTTTATGGCCGCGGAACCCATCGTCGTCGTCCGGGACCTGTCCAAGATCTACCGGCAGGGCGACATCAACGTCGTCGCGCTCGACCACGTCTCGCTCGACATCACGGCCGGCGAGTTCGTCGTGCTGATGGGGCCGTCCGGATCCGGCAAGTCCACCTTGCTCCACATCATCGCCGGCATCGACCGGCCGACGAGCGGATCGGCGAAGGTCCAGGGCATCGACATCGCGCAGCTCGACGAATCGCAGCTGGCCGATTGGCGGAACCAGAACGTCGGCTTCGTCTTCCAGAGCTTCAACCTCATCCCCGTCCTCACCGCCGCGGAGAACGTCGAGCTGCCGCTCCTGCTCACGGACCTGAGCGGTCGCGAGCGCCGCAAGCAGGTGCAGACGGCCCTGGAGCTGGTCGGGTTGGCCGACCGCGGACACCATCGTCCGGACCAGATGTCGGGCGGCCAGCAGCAGCGGGTCGCCATCGCGCGGGCCCTCGTGACCGATCCGGCCTTGATCGTCGCGGACGAACCGACCGGCAACCTCGACGCCAAATCCGCCAGCGACGTGCTCGAGATCCTCCGGTCCCTCACGCTCACCGCCGGCAAGACGGTGGTGATGGTCACGCACGACCCGAAATCCGCCGCCTACGGAAGCCGCAGCCTGCATCTGGAGAAAGGCGAGATCGCTGCATGACCTTCGCCTCGTTCATCGCCAAGAACGCGCTCCGCAACAAGCGGCGCGCCCTGCTCACGGTCGTCAGCGTGGCGGTGAGCTGCGGGCTGCTGGTCACGTTGCTGACGCTCCAGCGCGAGCTGACCGTCCCGCCCGAATCCGAGGCCGCGTCGCTCCGGGTCATCGCGCGCAACAAGGTCTCGCTCGCGCAGCCGCTGCCGGCGAAGCAGCTGCCCGTCGTCGAGAAGATCCCCGGCGTGGTCGCGGTGTCGCCGTTCACCTATTTCGGCGGAAATTTCCGCGAGGAGACGGTGACCAGCTTCGCCCAGTTCGCGGTGGACCCGGCGCGGTTCCGGGACCTCATCGTCGAGGGCCGGATCGCGGACGGCAGCTACGACGACTTCATCAAAGACCGCACCTCGTGCTTCGTCGGCGCGGACACCATGAAGCGCTACGGCCTGAAGATCGGGGACAAGATGCGTTTCACCGGGACGTTCTACCCGGTCGATCTCGACCTGAAGATCCTGGCGGTGTTCCAGGGCACGGTCGACGACCGCGGCGTGTTCTTCCACCACAAGCTGCTCGACGAGCTGATGGGCAACCCCGGCACCGTGGGCACGTGGTATCTGCGGGTCGCGTCGGCGGACGTGGCGAACGACGTCATCGCCCGCGTCAACAAAGCCTTCGAGAACAGCTCGGCCGAGGTGCGCGCGGAGACCGAGCGGGCGTTCCAGATGGGGTTCATCAGCATGCTCGGCAACGTGAAGATGCTCATCGGTTCGATCAGCGCGGTGGTGGTGTTCACGCTGGTCCTCGTGACGGTGAGCACGATGAGCATGGCCATCCGCGAGCGCTTCCGGGAGCTGGCCGTGCTCAAGGCGCTCGGGTTCAAACGCACCGAGCTGTTCGGGTTCATCCTCGCCGAGAGCTTCGGCCTCGCCGTCTTGGGCGCGTTGGCCGGCATCGGCGGGTCGTGGGCCTTCTGGACGTTGATCGACCTCCAGAAGCTGACCAACGGGTTCCTCCTCTACTTCGAGGTCACGCCGCGGATCATGGCGACCGGCGCCGTGGTGGCCGCGTTGCTCGGGATCGTGTCCGCCATCGGACCCGCGTTGGCCGTGGCGCGGACGAGCGTCGTCGAAGGACTGAAGACCCTGGATTGATCCCATGGCCCTCCCGCTGAGATACAATTTCCGCAACGTGCTCGTCCGCTGGCGCACGACGCTCTTCACCATCCTCGGCATCGCGGCGGTGGTCGCGGTGTTCGTGCTGCTCCGCGGCATGGCCCGCGGCATCGAGCGCAGCAGCGGCAACACCGGCGACCCGCGGAACATCCTCGTCGTGCGCAAAGGGTCGCAGGCGGAATCCGGCAGCCTGGTGACGCGCGAGCAGTTCCGCACGCTCCGGTACTTCGACGAGATCGCGAAGGACGAGCGCGGCGAACCGGTCATCTCGGCCGAGTTGGTGATGATCGTGAGCGCGCCGCGCCGCGCCGGGGCCGGCGAAGCCAACACCCTGCTGCGCGGCGTCACCGCCGGCGGGATGGAGCTGCGTCCGCAGGTCACGTTGAAGGAAGGACGTTGGTTCGTTCCCGGCAAGCGCGAGGTGGTGGTCGCCCAAAGGTTGGCGTCGCGTTTCGCCGGCTTCGAGATCGGCGGAACCATCAAGGCCGGACCGGACCGCCTCACGGTGGTCGGCCATTTCGACGGGACCGGCAGCGCGTTCGATTCCGAGGCGTGGATGGACGCCGACGAGGCCCGGTCGATCTTCGACCGCGACATGTACTCCAGCGTGCTGCTGCGGCCGCGCGACGAGGCCGCGCTCACCAACCTGGTCGCGCGCATCCAGGCGGACAAACGGCTCTCCCTCCGCGCGGAACGCGAAGTGGACTACTACTCGAAGCAGACCATGACGGCGGTGCCGATCAAGTATCTCGCCGGCATGCTCGGCGTCGCCATGTCCATCGGCGCGGTCTTCGCCGCGATGAACACGATGTACGCCAGCGTCGCGGCGCGCACGCGCGAGATCGGGACGCTCCGCGTGCTCGGCTTCTCGCGGGCCGCGATCGTGGTCTGCTTCCTGGTCGAGGGCTCTTTCCTGGCGATGCTGGGCGGGATCCTGGGCAGCGCGCTCGCCTGGGGTGTCTACGCCTTCGTGGTCGTGCGCGGGATCAACTTCGGCACGATGGATTTCCAGTCGTTCGCCGAGACGGTCTTCCAGTTCCGCGTCACACCCGACCTGATGCTCCTGGGCGTGCTGTTCTCCGTCGCCATAGGGCTCGCCGGCAGCCTGTTCCCGGCCTTGCGCGCCGCGCGGCTGCCCGTCATCTCCGCCCTGAAATCCTTATGAACGAAGACAAGCTCCAGCAGCTGCGGATCGCCTCCGAACGCAAGCAGCGTTCCCGCGGCCCGGTCTGGACCATCGGCATCGTGGTGCTGCTCATCACCGCAGTGGTCGCCTACTTCGCCGTCCCGAGGGCATCGGACGGCGTGCGGTCCGGGATGAAATCCGGCCGCGAGACGGCCGTCGCCAAGGCGGACAAAGATCTGGCCGAGCGGTCGAAGCGGCCCGCGGACGGCGCCTCGCAGTCCGGCGCGAAGAGCCCCTCCAACGACGCTGCGGCCCGGCCCGCGACTTCCGGCGGCCCGGGCAAGGTGGAAGGCTCCGTCCTCACCGTCAGCGGCTACATCGTCAACCGCGAGCGCATCGAGATCAGCCCGCGGTTCATCGGCG
>JANNAJ010000181.1:0-2267 GCA_031384285.1 Verrucomicrobiota bacterium | reverse complement strand
CAGGTTTTAGGTCGCCGATCGGAGTCAGGCGCGCGCAGCCCCGCTCCCTGCTCCGCCTACTTTGTGCGCCGGACACGCGTCGGAGCGGAGATGGTCTTCACGGTGACGACGACCTTCGGGGGCGTCGGACCGTTGAAGGTGCAGTCGAAGCGGACCGCGTTCTTGCCGGGCTGCACCTTCGGTATCATACCCGTCAGCGGCACCGACCGGATCTGGCTGCCCTTGGCGTCGTAGATGCGGGCGACACCGTCGCCTTCGACCAAGACCGATTGCCCCGCCTGCAACTCGACCGGGATGGTCAGCGACGCGGCCTGACCGATCTCCAGCACCGGGTCCACGATCGAACCGCCCGTCCCGATGGCGCGCAGCTTGAACTGGAGATCTTGCAGCCCGTCCGGATTGTCGAGCTCCCACTGGGCCGCCGTCGGTTCGCCCGGCTGGAGCGTGCGCTGTTCGTGGACGAGCTCGGCAGAATCGCGCAACGGGAACAGGTCCCACTCGCCTTCGGCCACGCGCTCCAGATGGAACTCGCGCTTCGGGTCGCGCAACCGCTCCCGCTGCGCCGCCGTGAAGGCACCGCCGCGACGGGCCGATTCCCATTCGCGGATGGCGTCGAGGATCCGCCCGGTCGCGGCGTTCTTGCGCAGCGCCGTCGGGCTCGTCGCCAAGGCGAAACCGGCGTCGAAACCGGCCGCGCGCGCCAAGGTCCACTCCATGTCCGACACGCAGGTGGTCGGCGTGAGCAGATACCAGCCGAGCATCTTGGGGATGTAGTTCCGCTCGCAGAACGCCTGGTTGTTGATCCGGTACTCCTGCATGCTGTCGCGGAATCCCCCGTACCACGGCTCGCCCCAGTTGCAGTAGCTGTTGAAGTGCCAATAGAAGTGCGACAAGGGCGGGCTCGTCCCGTTGATGACCGTCGCGTCGAGATGGTCGTGGAACTCCTTGGCGAAGACCTCGTTGCCGTACGTCCCCTGCCCCGGCGCGAGGCAGCCCTCGTGGCCGTCGAAATCCATGTGGGTCAGCCCCGTCTCGTTGAAGCGCCGCGCCAGGTTCCGGGCGATCTCGCGCAGCAGGTCCATGTCCGGGAAGAACACGCGGTACGAATGGTCCATCAGCTTGCCCGCCTCCTCGCCCTTGGCGTGGGCCGCGGCGACCGTGCCGAACGCGCCGCGCGTGCAGTCGAGCAGTTTCCACGGCGCCTCCGACGACACCGCCCGATAGCGGACCAGTTCTTGGCCGATCATCACCGTGTGCATCTCATTGCGGTCCTGCTGGGCGAAGTATCGGGGCGAATCCACCGCGATCTCCGTCGCCGCGGCGTCCACCGCCTCGGTCAGCGGGCTCGACCCGGTCCGCACCAACCGCGGGTCCGGCACCGGCGTGACGTACGGGTCGGTGGGCTGGATGAAGTCCGACAACGTGTGCGCGCCGAGACGGATGCCCAGCGCCTTGGCCTTGTCGGCGCACGCCTTCAGGCCGGCGACGCCGCTTGGGAAGAACTTCGGGCTCGGCTCGAAATGGCCCCAGCTCTTGAAGGCGTTGCCGTGGTAGAGGCTCATGAGGTCCGCGCGTTTCACATAGCCCAGCATCTCGTCCACATCCGCCTCCGAGAAATCCGCGATGAGATAGGACCGTCCGCGCTGCGGCGAGACCTTGGCCCAGACGCCTTCGATCAGCGGATGCGGCAGCTTCTCGGCCACCTCGATCTTGCCGATGGTCGCGAGGGCGTCCGCCTCCGCGCCGCCGAAGAGCGCGATGCGCGACCCGAGCACCGTCTCGCCCGGGATGGGCCGGACCGGCATGTCCGGCGCGCGCTTGCCCCACACGGCGATCGACCGCGGTTTGGAACGGTCCATCGAGTACGCTTGGAGCACGCTGCCCCAGGCGGTGCGGCGGGCCGCGTAAGGTTGGTCCGCGCTGCCTTCGTCGTTGTCGGGGAAGCCGCCGAGCGTCTTCGTGTTCAACGCCTGCAGGCCGAAGGCCGAATCCCCGTCGCGCACCACGCCGACCACTTCGCCCACCGTCTTGCCGAGCACCAGTGGATAAGGCCCCCACAGCACCAGGTCGACCCGGTCGAGCGGCCGCACCTCGACGAGTTCGAACACGACGTGGCTGCCCTTGGCCTCGGCCCGGACCACCGCCGTGACGTCCGCCGCGGTGAAGCGGAGCGAGAGCTTGCCCGAAGCGGCATCCCAGGACGCCTGGTCCGGCGCGTGGAGCTTCTGGGCTGCTCGGACGCTCAGCAGCGGCGCCGGCTGGTCGGG
>JANNAJ010000148.1:0-7368 GCA_031384285.1 Verrucomicrobiota bacterium | reverse complement strand
GCAGGAGCGGTCATCGATGTGCCGTACCTCTACTACGACTTGGATTCCACCGACGGAAACTTGGTGTTGCAGAATCTCGCCGCTCCTTCCGTGACGCGGGTGGCGTCAGGGACGATCCAAGCGTGGAGCGCGCTGTGGACCAACGGGTTCTCGGTGAATGTGACCAACACGACCGTGGGCACCGACGGCACGACGAACTCGGACGTGACCGCCCAAGACTATCAGACCGTGTTCCACGTGCTCTTGGTTTCGAGCGCGTTGGACACCATCGGATCGGTCGACATCACGGGCTTGAATGCGCGTGCGACCAACACGACCGTCGTCGACAAGGTCTCGGTCTCCCGTAGGTTCCAGACAAGTTCCGACAGTCTGACCGTCGACGGTGAATTCAAACTTGGCACGCTGTCGGTCAGCACTCTTTTCGATTTCGGTGCCACCAACGCGCCGAATCTCCGCTATCTCACCAACCGCGGAATCCTCAATATCGCCGGCTTTGCGAATTTTGGGAGCGATCGCGCGACACCCTACGAGGTGTACAACAACGCGCGGACGAATCTTGCGACCGGGTTCTCGATCAGCTCAAAGGTCTTCCAGAACTCGGGCTCGTTGCAGTCGTCGTTCGGGCCGATCGCGATCGTCGCGGGTTCAGCAGCGCTCGACGGAAACGATAGTCTGGTCCGGTCCCCGAGGGACATCTCGTTGACGGCCACCACTCTCAAGGTGCGCGGTGGAAGCGTGCGGAGCAGTCGAGGCGTCCAATTGGCTGTCTCTGATTCGCTCACCGACGCCGGTATCACCGCGCCAACCACCTTCGTGAGCAGCTACGGGTTCTCCCTCGCGTCGCTCCCGAAGGTGAGCAGCCTGCTGGGCTCCAACTTTGAGGTGAACACCACCGAGGGCGGAACGGCCGACATCTCTTGGCCGGGTGTAGACCTGGGTGCCGAGGCGGCCGGTTTCGTCAACAATGCCGTCGTCGGCCACTTGGTTCTCAACTTGGCCCCGGATAGCTTCTTGACCATCACCGAGACCGGCGCGAAGAACGCTCTCTATGTCGACTACTTGGAATTGAATTCGGCCATCGTCGATGACTTGGCCTCCTATATCGAGGTCGGTTCGGGGATGACGCTCTATTTCGCCGATTCCAACATCCCGGTCGAGAAGCTCAACGGGGCCCTAGGTGGTCACGTCAAGTGGGTCTCGTCGTACGCCGGCCCGCGCAGCGGCGTGGATGTGGCGCTTGGCAACGGAAGGACGATCCGCATCAACCGTGCGCTGTTCGATAGCAAGTCGATCGACTCCGATAGCGATGGCATCTCCAATGGATTCGACACGACACCGTTCGGTGGTGTCCCGGTGACCAGCAGGGTCATCGACCTTCCGCCGCTCACGACCGAGATCAATTGGATCGGGGCGCCGAAGACCATCTACCGCGTCGAGGCTGCGGACTCGTTGACCTCGGCGTTGTGGGACCTGGTGTCCCGCGTGACCAACAGTGCGGCGGTATCCGTGCCGCTCAGCGTCCGTGAACCGGTGCCGGCGGACAGCGCGGCACGGTATTTCCGAGTGACCTACGAGCCCTGAGTTAGCTCCATCTTTCGACGACATCTGATTATGCTTCGCCAGCGACTTTGGGTTCTTGCCGTAGGGCTCCTGTTCACCGGGGCCGTCCTGCGTGCGGAGGAGAGTTCCGACACCATCGTGATCTCGGGTCACAAGGCCCATGCCACGCGGATCTTCGCCAAGCACAAGCAGGATGGGATCGGGACCGGTTCCCGTGTCCGGCCGGCTGCGTTCGCCAAGATCGCATCGGTCGGCCTGAACGTGCGGAAAGAATATTCCCTCGTCCCTGGTCTGTTGAGCTTGGACGAGCCCAAGGGCGGGCTGACCACGGCGGCGATCTTGACGACTGACATGCGTCTTCGACGGATGGCAGAGCGCATCGAGGATCTGAAGGCCAGCGGCCTCTTCGAGTATGTGGAGCCGGATTTCGTCGTGACCGCGAACGCGGCTCCCGATGACCTCCGCTTCCGTGATGGAACCCTCTGGGGACTCCAGAACACGGGCCAAGATGGCGGAACCGCCGGTGCCGACATCGATGTGGTGAAGGCCTGGGATATCACGACCGGGACGAACTCCGTAGTGGTGGCGGTGATCGACACCGGTATCCGCTACACGCACCGGGACCTCGCCGCCAACGTTTGGACCAATCCGGGTGAGATCGCGGGCAATGGCATCGATGACGATAAAAACGGATATGTCGACGACGTCCATGGCATCAACTCGTTGAACGGTTCCGGTGATCCGTACGACGACAATTTCCACGGTACGCACGTCTCCGGCACCATCGGTGCGGCTGCGAACAACGGCGAACCGCATGTCGGCGTGGCTTGGAAGGTATCGCTGATGGGGCTGAAGTTCTTGGATGCCAACGGGAGCGGCTTCTTGTCGGATGCCATCGAATGCATCCAGTACGCGGTCAAGATGAAGGTTCCCATCTCCAACAACAGCTGGGGTGGTGGAGGTGCTGACCAGGCGCTGGCGGACGCCATTCTCGCAGCGGGCAGCGCAGGGCATCTTTTCGTTGCTGCGGCCGGTAATGCATCGTCGAACAACGACATCGAGTTCGATACGCCTGCCAGCTACGCCTTCGACAACATGATCTCTGTCGCGGCGATCAACCGCAAGGACCAGCTCGCGGACTTCTCCAATTTCGGCAACCGCACCGTTCATATCGGTGCACCCGGCGTCGACATCTATTCCACTTGGACTTCGTCCGATAGCTCCTACGACGTGATCAGCGGCACCAGCATGGCTTGCCCGCATGTCGTGGGCGTCGCGGCGTTGGTGTTGTCCGCCAATCCGAAGGCCAACCTGTTCGAACTCCGGCAGCGTATCTTGAATTCCGCCGTTCCCACCGTGGAACTTTCCGGGAAAACGGTCACCGGTGGACGGGTCAGCGCCTATCGCGCGGTGAGCGGGATCGTGGACGGCAAGCTCGAGCTTTCCCTCACCCCGCCGAGCGGCTCCGCGCTGCTTGAGGGCAACGCCACCCCGATCTATCTCCGGGTGACCGACTTGATCGCGGTGACCAACGCGACCATCGTCGCGACCATCAACGGCCCCGGGTTGACTGATGTCCCGTTGGTGTTCACCAATAACGGCGTCCTTCCGGATGTGGTGGCTCTCGACGCGACCTACACCGCCACGTTTCCTGCCGCCGCGAAGGGTTTCTATATCCTCAACGTGATCGCCGCTGCCAAAGGCAAGGAAGGGGTCACGAATTCGTTCAGCTACACGGTCCAACCTCGACCCGACAACGATCAGTTCAAGAAGCCCAAGAAGATCGCATTGGCAGGTGAACAGCTCCGCAGCGAAGACACCCGGCTGTCCTCCTTCGAGGTGGGTGAGACCTCGACCTTTGCCGGGACAGATGGTGTCGGGTCGCTCTGGTATGCGTGGACTCCTGCCAAGTCCGGCTCAGCCTTGATCGACACCTTCGGAACCGGTGTGCCGGTGGCGGTCGGTGTCTTCACCGGTGACAATCTCACCACGCTTTCACAGGTGGCGGTCGGGGTGCCCGCGACCCCGAAAACGAGCACGACGTTCTCGTTCAACGCCTTGGCCGGGACCACGTATCGGATCGCGGTCGTCGGTAAGGGCGAGGCCGGTCGCGGCATCTTCCGCTTGCGCCTGACCCCGGATGCCGTCGTCGACACGATCGCGCCCCAGGTCGCGATCACGAGTCCGGTCAACGGTTTCATCGCCACGACGAACCAAGTGATCGTCAGCGGGATCGCCGTCGACCCCAAACCCGGCGCCTCCGAGGTCCGGCAAGTGTTGGTGAACGGCCAGAGCGCCGGCATCACCAATGGCGTCTGGTCGGCGAAGGTGGCCTTGAAGACGGGGATCAACACGGTCACTGCTGTCGCCCAAGATTTCGCGGAGAACGTTTCCACCACGGTGAGCATCACCATCAATCTGCGGGCGGCGAGCGTCGCCAACGACGGCTTCATCGCTGCCGCGGAGATCATCGACTGGGTCGGGACCGAAAAGGGGAGCAACGTCAATGCGAGCCGTGAGTTCGGAGAACCGCAGCACGGTGGGAGCGAAGGCGGACATTCCGTCTGGTGGAAATTCACCGCCCCAGCGGATGGTGTTCTCGCTCTCAGCACCACGACCTCCAGCTTCGACACACTGCTTGGCGTGTATCTCGGGCAGACAGTCGACAACTTGACCGTTTTGGCGTCGAACGATGATGAGAAGGCCGGCACGAGCACGAGCGCGGTCTACGTCGCCTTGCGCTCCGGCCAGACAGCCCGCATCGCCGTGGATGGGTTCTCCGATGCGACGGGAGCCATCAGTCTGACCCATTCCTTCGAGAAGGCCGCCGTGCGTGCGGTCGAAGTCATCGCCGGAGCGGGTGGAAGCGTGTCGGCGTCGGTCAGCAATGCCCCGGGGTTGCTCAAGGGGGTCTACGCTGACGGGACCGCTTTGAACCTGACCGCGACCTCCGATCCGCGTTACGAGTTCATCGGTTGGACGGGAACAACCAAGTCGACGGACAACCCCCTGAAAGTCGTGGTCTCAGGGAGTGTGAACCTGACCGCCAATTTCCGGGCCATACCGTTCACCGATGACTTTGAATCCGGCGACTTGAAGCATCTGGCTTGGGCGACCGGCGGATCGGCTCCTTGGGCGGTCCAGACCAACACGGTCTCCTTGGGACGCTTCGCTGCCAAGGCCGGCACCATCACCGACAACCAGTGGAGTTCTTTGGTGGTCGAGGCGAACTCCTTCACCGGAGAGGGCGCGTTCGATCTGAAGGTCAGCTCCGAGTCGGGTTGGGATCAGCTCGAGTTCTTCGTGAACGGCACGGTGGTCCAACGTTGGTCCGGCGATATCCCGTGGACCACGTTCACCTTCCCGGTTCCTTCGGGTGCCAACCGGTTCGAGTGGCGCTACACCAAGGACGCCGTGAACAGCATCGGGGACGACACCGCTTGGTTGGACAACGTCCAGCTTCGTATCCGTCCCGAAGTGGACCCGACGGTCCCGGTCGTATTGACCTTTTTGAGCTTTGGCGATGCCGGAGCTCAGGTGGAGGTCCGTGGTCAGCTCGGTCAGGCTTACCAGGTCCAAGCGTCCAACGACTTCGTCCAATGGACGACGATCAGCACCAAGGTGAACAGCACGGGCACGTTCACGGTGAGCGATTCAGCGACGTTCGGACGTGCGGAACGCTTCTATCGCGTCGTCCTCGCTCCTTGAGCGGGGTGGGCGCCTAGGTCCGCCCGGATGAGACTGCTCGGCATCACCGGTGGCATCGGCATGGGGAAGTCGGCGGCGGCCTCGCTGCTGGCGGCGCAAAGTGTCCCGGTGGTGGATACGGATGATCTCGCCCGACAGCTGGTGATCCCGGGGTCTGCGGCGTTCTCCGAGATCCGGACCGCGTTCGGTCCGGATTGCATCGGCTCCGATGGGACCTTGGAACGCCGATGGCTTGCCCAGCGCGTCTTCTCTGATCCGGCGGCCCGTGGCCGTTTGGAGCAGATCCTCCATCCTCGCATCGCCGCAGCGTGGCGCGCCGAGGTGGAGCAGTGGCGGCGGGACGGAACAGCGACCGGAGCTGTGGTCATCCCGTTGTTGTTCGAGAAAGGCTACGGATCCGAGTTCGACGCCGTGGTCTGTGTCGCCTGCAGCGGTGGCACCCAACGGCACCGTCTCCGGGAACGCGGCTGGTCCGAGGAGCAGATCGATGCGCGGAACTCAGCCCAACTTGCCGTCCCCGAAAAGGTATCGCGCAGCCGGTTCGTCGTCTGGACGGAAGGCAGCTTGGAGGCCCACGCCGGTCAGTGGCGACGCGTCCTCGCCCTATTCTGACTATTTGCTGCCGGGCTTGGTCGCGGAAGTGGCGGCCAGATCGGGCGGAAGTTGGTCGGCCGGGAACGCCTCGACGACCAGTTTGATCAAGCTGACGGTCGGCACCCCGAGATCGACGGTCCCGCCGGAACGGTCCACGACCATCGCCACGCCGGCGACAATGCCGCCGATGCCGCGGATGATGTCGATGGTCTCTTGGACTCGACCTCCCTTGGTCACGACATCTTCGACCACGAGGCAACGTTCTCCGGGTGCGATCTTGAATCCCCGGCGCAGCACGAGCTTCCCCTCTTCTTTCTCGACGAAGATGAAGCGCAGGCCGAGCTGTCGGGCGACTTCTTGGCCGATGACCAAACCGCCCATCGCCGGCGAGACCACCGTGACCGCTCCGAGGCCGCGGGTCTTCTCGGCCAACTCGGCACCGAACCGCTCGACGATGGGCATCTGCTGCAGCGCCAGCGCGCACTGGAAGAACTGACGGCTGTGCAGGCCGCTGCGGAGGACGAAATGGCCCTCCAAGAGGGCGCCGGTCGAGCGGAATAGGTCGAGAGCTTCCTGGGTCGTCATGCGCGCACGAGGCTAAGAACCCCGGCGCACGCGACAAGCGCCGAATCGCGACCGGAGCCGTTCACCAGTGGACGCCTTCGAGATATTGCAGGGTCAGAGGGATCTGGTTCACGGAGTCCGCCGATTCGTCCTCGATGAAGTAATGCTTCACGCCGCTCTTCTTCGCGGCGGCGAGGATCTTCGGCCAATCCATCTGGCCGGTGCCGAGGGCGACGTCGTTGTTCGGATCGGTGCCGCCGTTGTGGAAGCCGGTCGCCACGCCCTTCTTGAGGTCCTTCAAGTGGAGCAGCTCCCAACGGCCGGGATATTTGGCCAGCCAAGCCGCGGCATCTTCGCCGGGGAAGGTGATCCAGAGGATGTCCATCTCGAAGGCCATCCAGCGCGGGTCGGTCTCCTTCATCAGGATGTCCATCGCCTTGATGCCGGGCCCTGCGGCGCCCGGCTCGAACTCGAAGCCGTGGCAGTGGTAGAAGCAGCGGATGCCGTGCTTGGCGAGGATCTCGCCGGCCTTGTTGAAGACGGCGGCGGCATCGCGGGCCTGCTGGGCGTCGAACGATCCTTTATGGTCGATCCAGGCGCAGCCGGCGTACTTGAGGCCGAGCGCCTTGGCCTCCTTGGCGATCCCTTCTGGGTCGGTCTGGAAGCGCTTGTACGGGAAATGCCCGCTGATGGGGACCAAGCCGCGGGCGAGCAGCTCCGCGCGGAACTTCTCCGTCGCTTGGCCGTAGGTGCCGGCGAGCTCGACCTCGCGGACGCCGTAGCCCTTCACGAGGTCTAGCGTGGTGGGGACGTTCTTGGTGAAGTGCCCGCGGAGGCTGTAGAGCTGGAGCCCGACCGGGCCCTTGAACGAAGCCCCGGTGCCGGTGGACGACGAGGTCGCGCAACCGGCGAGGACCAAAACGGCCGCGCCCAGCGCGGCGG
>JANNAJ010000122.1:0-6136 GCA_031384285.1 Verrucomicrobiota bacterium | reverse complement strand
GACCTGGTTGGGGGCCGAACCGCCCTGTTGGGTGCGATAGAACTGGATCGTCTGGTTGACCTGAAGATGCAACCGGGTCAGGACATTGCGGGCAACCTTTGAAACGGCAGCCTGGCGAGGGTTGTCCGGCTCCTCGTAAGCACCGCCAAGACTGACGAACCCATCGCTCAACTTGAACTTCTCGGCTTCGGCGAACGGAAGTTTCGCTTCGGCGGCGAACTCCTGGGTGATGGCGTTCGCACCGACGTTCACGCTGCGGGCGTAGTATTTGTTCGCCTCGAAGATCAGCACGTTGCTGGTCTTCGCGCCGATATCGAGCAACAGGCTGCAGCCCTCCTGGTCGGCGTAGTTGTAGCGGAAAGCGTTCGCCAAGGCGCCGACGGTCGAATCGACGATCGACATCTTGAGGCCGCCGGCCTCGCCGATGGTGAAGAGCTTCTCGACGACATCCGACTTGATCGCGACGAGCAGCACCTCGAGCTCGCCGCTCGGGGCGGAGCCGAGGATCTGGTAATCCCACGCGGTCTCGGCCAACGGGAAAGGCACGTTCTGCTGCGCCTCGTACTGGATGATCTGGGTGACCTTCGAGGTGTCGACCGGCGGCAGCTTGACGAACTTGGAGAAGACCTGGAAGCCGGGCGCGCAGAGGTTGCCCTCCTTCGCGAGGAAGCCGCCCTCGGCGAGCAGCTCCGGCAGCGCCTTTTTCAGCGCGCTCTCGCGGGCCGCGTCCTGCGAACCGGCCAGACCGAGCGGCTTCACGCCGAAGCGGAGCAGGCGCAGCCCGTTCTGCGGCGTCACCGCGAACTCGGCGACCTTGAGGCTCCCGGCCCCAAAATCCACACCCAAGAATGTCTTCGACTTCAACATGGCGACTCGTCGTTCTGACCGGCTTGGCCGAAAAAAATAGCCCGCTAGGGAGTGCCCCGATGCAGGCGATCACGGCTTGGTCTGCGGCCTACGTAAAGAAGTGCCGGGGTCGGGTCAAACAGAAAAACCCGGAGCGGACGGAAAATTGTTCACAATTGTTCACGATGAACGTCCATCCGGTGCCGGCGATGCCGTCCGGCGCCACCAGAAGACGCGTTCGCGACCGTCCCGTCCCGCGAACGAACGCGGCGACCAGTCCCGGACGAGCTCGAACCAGGGCCCGAAACGCCGCCGCAGCTCCGCCGGCGTGACGCCGAACGGCGGCCCGCACTCGTCGCGCGGCTGCAGGTAGTTGACCGCGAGATAATGGCCGCCGGGCCGCACCCAACGGGCCGCCGCGGCGGCGTAGTCGTCGCGCCTCGCCGGCGGGATGGCGCAGAAAAGCGTGTGCTCGAAGAGCCAGTCGAAGGCGAGCGGCGGCGTGTCCGCCAAGAAGTCGGAGGCGGCGAACTCCGCGCCCGATCCGACCGGTGAAGCGGTCCGCGCCTCCGCGACGGCGGTGGGGGCGATGTCGAAGCCCGCGGCATGGAAGCCGGCACGCGCCCATTCGCGCACATCGTGGCCGCGACCGCATCCGGGCACGGCCACCGTCCCGCGCGGCAGGTCCGGGTTCGCCGCCAAGAAATCGGCCAACGCCGGCGAGGCCTCTCCCTTGTCCCAATGCGTCTCGCCGGTCCGGTAGAGCGCCTCCCAGTCGGTCGGGCGTTCCCAGTGGACGCCTGCCGCCGCGACCCGCTGGGCCGAGACCTGGTCGAGCGACTCCACGGCGAGGGCGGGCGAATGCTCCAGCAACTCGGCCAACGCGATGCCGCCGGTCGCCACCGCTACGCAACGCGCCCCGACATGATGGGCGCACGCGACGTCCGCCGGCGTGTCCCCGACCACCAGGATCTCCTCGCCGGCGAGACGGCGCCCGAGAAGGCGGCCCGCCCGGTCGCGCGCGATGACGGCGAGCTGGTTCCGGTCCTCGTGGTCGTCGCCGAACACGCCTAGCACGAACTCGTCGGCCAGACCATGGGCAGCGAGCTTCAAGGCCGCCCCGAGCCGGATGTTCCCCGTGAGCAGCGCGATCACCGGCGGTTCGGGGAGGGCGCGCAGGCCGGTGATCAGCCCGCGCACGCCGGGGCACAGCTCGCCCGCGCCGGCCCGCAGCTCCGCCTCGAGGAAGAAGACGTAGGCATCGAGGAAATGCCGCAGGTTCCACGGCGTGTCGGGGATCTCGTTGAGGCGGAGGAATTCCCGGACCAAGGAAGTGTCGGTGCGCCCGTGGAAACGCAGCGCCTCGGTGCCGCCCGCCTTGCCGAACACCACCGCCGCCGTCCGGGAGAACGCGCGCACCCCGGCGCCGCCCGTGCGGATCAGCGTTCCATCGATGTCGAACAGGACCAACCGTGTCATGTCCGTGGAAGTGTGCGCAGCGCCGACGAGGTGGCCGAGCCTTTTTCGCCGTTCTTCCCAGTGGCGGAACCGGCTCGGATCATGTACATGGCCTTGTGTCCGACAGCGCAGAGTGACATGGGCTTTTTGCATCCATCACCGACGGCCCGACGCCCGGGAGGCGGCCCTGTCGCGTTCACGTTGATCGAGCTGCTGGTGGTCATCGCCATCATCGCGGTGCTGGCCGCGATGCTCCTGCCGGCGCTCTCCAAGGCGCGCCAACAGGCCAAGACGACCGCGTGCCTGAACAACCTCCGTCAGCTCCAGCTCGCCTACATGCTCTACGTCGGCGACCACCGCGACGAGTTGCCGCAGAACGATTCCGTGCTCGAGGTGGACAACAACGGCGACGGCACCTTCAGCCCCGGGGTCTCGTGGTGCCCCGGCGATGTCCGGCGCGACCCGACCACCACCAACATCCAGAACGGGGTCCTCTTCCCTTACAACCGGACGGTCGGCATCTACCGGTGCCCCGCCGACCCCGGGAAGGTCCCATTGAAGAACGGTGGCTTCGCGCCAAGGACGCGCAGCTACAACCTGAGCATCTGGCTCAACGCGCAGATCGCCGACGGGAGCGGAGCCTACGCGAAGCTCACCGAGGTCAACGACCCCGGCATCTCCGATTGCCAGGCCTTCGTCGACGTCCACGAGGACACCATCGCCGACGCCACGTTCGGGCTGTATCCCGAGGGATATGGATTCTACGGCGACCACTGGCTCGATGTCCCGGCGGATCGACATAATCAAGGCGGGACGCTCTCGTTCCTGGATGGCCACGTTGAACGTTATCGTTGGCGGGCCACCAAAAAAGGCATCGCGATCACCGATCTCGCGACGGAACCGGACAACCGGTCCGATATGCGCAAGCTCCAGAAGACCATCCCGTCGCTGAAGACGATCGCCGAACGGCAAGGCTTCTGATGGCCCGCGATCGGCGGTTGTCGCGACGCCACCCGGGCCGCTAGCGTCGGGCATGTCCCGTCCGTTCCGACCCGCGTTCCGCTTGCAGGAAGGAGGGCTCGTGCTCGTCATCCTCGTGCTCGGCGCGCTGCTCTCGGTCTTCGGTGGATCCGTGCGCCTGCCGCGGCTCGAGCTCCAACCGGACGGCTCCCGGCAACGGGTCTTCAGCACCGACGCGAACGGCGACAAGACGCCGGTCTTCGACGACCACAACAAGTTCCTCAACGCCCAGAACCTCGCCCAGCTGGCGAAGGACACGAGCTTCATCGCGATCATGGCCGTCGGGATGACCTTCGTGATCATCGCCGGCCAGATCGATCTGTCGGTCGGCGCGACGTACGCCCTCGCCAGCGTGCTCGGCGCGCTCGTGTTCCGCATGGCCGGCCCCGAAGGCGGGCACGCGGACTGGCCCGTCGCCGGGACCTGGCTCGGCGCTCTCTCATGCCTCGGCGTCGGGGCCGTGTGCGGCCTGCTCAACGGCGGCATGGTCGTCGGCCTCGGCGTCCATCCGTTCATCATCACGCTCGGGACGATGGCGATGTTCCGCGGCGTCGCGTTCGTGGTCACGAAGGGCCAGAGCATCGGCGGGTTCCCGGGGCCGTTCCGCGACATCGTGAAATGGGAGACCGCCGGCGGACTCACCTTGGTGCCGCTGGGCGTGATGCTCCTGGTCGCGGTCGCCGGAGGGATCCATCTGGCACGGGCATCCGCCGGACGGCGCATCTACGCGGTCGGCGGCAACGAGCTCGCCAGCCGGTTCAGCGGGATCCGCGTCGCGCGGGTGAAGCTGGGCGTGTTCCTGTTCGCGGGCTTGGCCGCCGGTCTGGCGGCGCTCCTCTCGCTCGGCTACTACGGCGCCGCCACGAGCGGCGACGGCCAAGGCTACGAGCTCAACGTCATCGCGGCCGCCGTCGTCGGCGGCGCGAGCCTCAACGGCGGCAAGGGTTCGGCCCTGGGCGCGCTGCTCGGCGCGCTGGTGATCCAGATGATCAACAGCGGCATCGTCATCGTCGGCATCGACCAGAGCTATTCGCAGATCCTCATCGGCGCCGTGGTCATCCTCGCGGTGTTGCTCGACCAACTGAACGCCGGATGGATCAAACGCCGGATGACCCGGCGCGGCTGAGACGTCCCACGACCCGATGACAGGCCCGGCCCTCCGTCTCGCGACCGCCGCGGATCTTCCAGCGATCCGGGAGCTGATCCCGCGTTCGGTCCGCGGTCTGGGCGGCGCATGCTATTCCCCGGCCCAGATCGAGAGCGCCATCCGAAATGTCTTCGGCCCGGACACCCGGCTGATCGACGACGGGACCTACTTCGTCGTCACCGACGCCACAGGCCTTGTCGGCTGCGGCGGTTGGAGCCGGCGGCGCACGCTCTACGGCGGCGACCAGATGAAGTCCGCCGAAGACCCGGCGCTGGATCCGACGACCGATCCGGCACGCATCCGCGCCTTCTTCGTGGCGCCGGAGCGGGCGCGCCAAGGCATCGGCTCCATGGTGCTCCGGGCGAGCCTGCGCGCCGCGACGGCGGCCAGGTTCCGCGATGCCGAACTGGTCGCGACCTTGCCCGGTGAGAGCCTCTACGCCGCGCACGGATTCGTCGCGGTCGAACGGATCGACGCCCCGTTGCCGGACGGCCTCACGATCCCGTTCGTCCGGATGCGCCGCGCCTTGTGACCGGTCCCGGACCGACGTCGGCGCCGTCCGCTACTTCCCGCGCAGATGCGTCCGGACCAACGCGCGCGCCAGTTCGACCAGGTCGCGGTCGCCGCGCAGGTCGCCGAAGCGGAACTCCGGCACGCCGCTCTGCTGACGGCCGATGAGCTCGCCCGGCCCGCGCAGCCGCAGGTCCGCCTCGGCCAACGCGAACCCGTCGGTGGTCTCCGCGAGCACCTTCAGGCGCGCCTTCGCGGCATCGGTCTTCTGTTCCGCGACGAGGATGCAGTGCGACTCATGCGCGCCCCGGCCGATGCGGCCGCGCAACTGGTGGAGCTGCGCGAGCCCGAACTGCTCGGCGTCCTCGATGAGCATCACCGTCGCGTTCGGCACGTCCACGCCCACCTCGATCACGCTGGTCGCGACCAGGACCTTGGTCGTCCCCGCCCGGAACGCGGCCATCACCAGGTCCTTCTCTTCGGCGCGGAGCTGTCCGTGCAACAGGCCCACGCCATGCGGCGCGAGCTCCTGCTGGACCCGGGCGAACTCCTTGGTGACCGCCTTGACCTCGTCGCGGTCGGATTCGCTCACCCGAGGATAGACGACGTACGCTTGGCGGCCTTTCTCCAGCTCCGAGCGGACGAACTGCCAGACCTTCGGCAGCGCCGCCGCATCGCGGACATGCGTGCGGATGCGTCCGCGCCCGGCCGGCACCTCGTCGAGCAAGGTGACGTCCAGGTCGCCGTAGAGCGTGAGCCCCAGCGTGCGCGGGATGGGCGTGGCGGTCATCACCAGCAGATGCGGGAACCGTCCGCCGTCGCGGCCTTTCCGGAGCAACGTCTCCCGCTGGGCGACGCCGAACTTGTGCTGCTCGTCGATGATGACCAGACCGAGCTTCCCGAGTCCGACCGAGTCCTCCAACAGGGCATGGGTGCCGACGAGCAACGTGCTGCCGGCATCTTGCCGGCAGGGCTCGCCCACCACCGAAGGCGCGAGGCCCGTCGCGGACAAGCGGACGGCCTCCGGTCTCGCCCCTGCCAGCGGGACGCTGGCAGCACGTTGGCCCGACGTGCTGCCGGCATCTTGCCGGCAGGGCTCGCCCGCCACCGAAGGCACGAGGCCCGTCGCGGACAAGCGGACGGCCTCCGGTCTCG